>NZ_JBYLHW010000032.1:0-29515 GCF_057747715.1 Bacillus sp. JST-5
ACGATTTTTTTGTACCCTAAAAACAGAAAAAAGGGCTGAGCCGAAGGTCGATTCAATCGACTTTTCGGACAGCCCCTGACCGTTTTAAGTGATATTTGCAAGATTGGAAAAAATATTTGTAACTTACAAACACTAATTTGCAACTGTAGGAATGAAATTTGCAACCCTAAGGATGTCTATTTGCAAGTGAAACGAAAGTTTTTGCAACTCTCATAAAAAAATTTGTAAGTGGAAAGGATATTTTTGCAACTGGAAAATTGAATTTGCAACTAAGCTGAATTTATTTGCAACCCCAAAGTTCACCAAAACTAATGCTTGTACGAACGCAAAATATTTGCCGCTGATGGCTCATATGTGTTGCAACTAGAAAAAATTTTAGGTTATTAACCATTCGTAAAAATTTGCAACTTCAATCCACTGATACATCGACAACCGTGACCTGCCAAGAATCCAATAAAATTATATGAAAGTTATTTTTTAAATTGGGAAACATAACAACAGGCCTATGTTTAGGCTGAATTTTACACCGAAGAAAGGAGACGTTCCATGCATAAGTTTTACAAATGGATTGGCGGATCACTTTTAGCAACTATGCTTTTAACCGGTTGTGCCAACAATGATAATGAGCCACCTCCAGAAAATGATGTCGATATAAATGAACCAAGAGACAATGATGTAATCGATCCGGACTTAAACGGTGATGATAACGGTAACAACGTACCTTACAATGACGGAGATACAACCGGTACAGGCACTACTTATGACCGTAATCGAGTTGGCGATGGAGATCCAGCAATCGATCGCAACACACCGAGGGAAGATATAATTGAAGATTTAGATGACATGAGAGATAGAGACCGTATAGACCGTTAATGTAGAAAAAGGAGCACCAATATCAAATGGAGTTTGGTGTTCCTTTTTTCATTTACAAAATCTATAACGTTCATTGGATTTAAGGAGAAAGATAAAAATGCTACAAACGAATCAAACTTGTTTGTGACCATCAGAAGATTTAAGGTTTTTTTCAACGGAAGTTGCAAGTCGTGGCTTTGTTTTCATTTTATCTTTAAACTCGACTAATAACGATTCGCCTTCGAAGCCTCGAGTAATTAAATCTTGCAAGAGCAATTCCGCATAGTCTTTCTTCGTACGTCTTAAATTTCCTAATAATAAAATGCTGGCATTGTTCCCGAGCTCTTGGTACGAATGAACTTTGACTAAAAATGGGGCCGGATCGTTTTCATGTTTCGTAATGACTGCTTGGATTTGGAGGACTTTATCATCTTGTTTCGCTTTTTGAAACGCAGGCAAGAAAGACTTATCTACGTAGGCTTCCACTAACCATCTTCCTTGATCATCCTCTTTATTAATGATTAATCCGTCCAATAAATCAATATCTGTAAGGTTACCGTCATCTTCAACGATTTGCAATGAAATGAGTTTAAACGTTTTCATGAACAGGCCGCCTCCCAACATCTTTGCCCCAAATTATATCATATTCCGTAGTCGAAAAAAATTTACCTATTGGATGAAAATGATATTTCACCGAGTTATTCCTAAATAAAATGACATTATGATAATAAGAAAAATTAAATTTTGAATCGGTATATTCGTTCTTTCTGTTAATAATAGCCGTTTTACTCATTGGGAAAATTAGCCTAAGATAAAAACAAATCAACGAAAGGAGTTGAAAAGTTGATCAATCAAGTGACATTAGTTGGAAGGCTAACAAAGGATCCGGAACTTAAGTTCACCTCGGAAGGAACGGCTGTTACGAATATTACATTGGCAGTAAATCGAAAATATAGAAAAAATCAAGGCGAGCGCTATGCTGATTTTGTCCAATGTACCCTTTGGCGAAAAATTGCCGAAAATACGGTGAACTATTGTAGAAAAGGTTCAATTCTTGGAATCGTCGGTCGGATTCAAACAAGGCATTATGATAACCAGGAAGGCCGGCGCGTCTATGTCACAGAAGTGGTTGCAGACTCGGTTCGATTTTTAGGTGGGAGACCATCCGAAGATCGTGAGTTTGAAGAACAAACTTCCATACTAGCAACCAGCATTCACGATAAGGAGGTGACTGAGTGTATTTAACAAAAGAAAAGCTTTTTCAACTAGAAGAAATGATCGAGTTATTAATTCGATTAAACGGAAAATTAAACGAACGTTTGTTTAAATTAGAAGAGCGAATTTCTGAATTAGAATCAACGGAAACACTCATTCGTTAAAATTTCAAAACTTCCCCCTAGAAATAAATCTTCCATAAAACCCCCCTCCATTAATATATCCTCCAATATCTCATCCATACATTACCTCATTTGGAACCTCTAACCAACTGGTTGGAGGGATTTTTATTTGCATACGGTTGGGGGGTATAGTACATTATAAATAGGGAGGTGGTGTGTCGTGGAAAAAGGACATCATACAGAGAGAAAAAGTCATCATTCGGAAAAAGTGAAGAAAAATTTAATCACGAGGTTAAATCGCATTGAAGGTCAAATTCGCGGAATTAAAGGTTTAATAGAGCGGGATACATATTGTGATGATGTCATTACACAAATTTCCGCCACGCAATCGGCCTTAAACGGAGTTGCGAAACTACTGCTGGAAGGGCATTTAAGAACATGTGTCGTAGAAAAAATACAAGCAGGCGACCAAGAAATTGTCGATGAAGTGTTAGTGACGATTGAAAAATTAATGAAAAAGTAAGTTCATAAGTACACACTACCTTTACTAGAACAAGAGGGAGGCGATAGTAATGGCAAAAGTAACCTTAAAAGTAAGCGGAATGTCTTGCGGTCATTGTGTAAAAGCAATTGAAGGCAGTGTTGGAGAATTAGAAGGTGTCGACAAAGTTGCCGTAGATTTAAGTGCTGGAGAAGTAACTGTTGAATATAACGAATCTGTCGTTACATTAGATAAAATTAAAGAAACGATTGATGATCAAGGATACGATGTCGCATAAACTGGCAGCCAATGATAGGCTGTCTTTTTTGAATGGGCGAATCCAATAAATGCATATAAAGATCCTTCATGGAACAAAACTGCCGTATAATGAAATCAGTTAAACCTCTTGGCATTAGAGGAGTTCGTAAAATGGTGAAAAATACGTTTTTGATTTTATTTTCAGCTTTAATTGCATTCGTTTTAAATACTACATTTGCGTTGGCGAATCAGAAATTTGAGCCATCCATTGATGTTGAAGTTGATAACAAAGAAGAAGGGTTCGTAAACTTTTGTAGCTTCAACTTTTCCGCTAGTCTGATTCAAGTTAAGAGCAAAAATGAAGAGTACGCGACCATATCGAAAAGCATCACCAATTATGCGAGTGAGTCTAATCAAAAAAGTTCGAAAAACGCTCAAAAGAATGATTCTCCACTTCCATTGATCATCATAAGCATAGCGATTGTTGTCGGTACTATTACTTCTTCGTACTACTTGATGAAGAGGTTACGTAAATAGTTCGTTTTACTTTCGCACTTATTAACTTGCAAAGAAACTAATACAAAGTTTTACTGGAATTTTTATCATTTGGTTAAATAATGAATCCTCGAAAAAATTACTTGCAAATAAAATCAAAGTAGTTGCAAGATTTTTTTCAACTTGCAAGAAAATGTCCGGGAGTTACAAATAATTTTTTTGAAGTTACAAATATTTTTCGCGGAGTTGCAAGTTTCATTTTTTCGAGTTGCAAATAACATCTCGATCGTTGCAAATACACCCTTCAAACTTGCAAATTCCATCACAAAAGATGCAAATATGCATTCAATCGGTCAGGATTGGCTCTTGCCAAACCTTCCTTGTTGAGAAAATATCAACCTTAGACAATCAAGTTGCAAATTTATAATATGAGTTACAAATATTTTTGATTGCCTAGTTTACAAATTCACCTTCATATGTTCGACTTGCAAATAAATCCATAAAAGTTACAAGTATTATTGAACCCTAGGTTAACAAATTCATCTTCAAGTTCTCCACTTACAAATAAGCCAATAAAAGTTACAAGTATTATTGAGCTTAGGGTTAACAAATTCACTTTCAAATGTTCGGCTTGCAAATAAAAATAAATAAGAGTTACAAATTTTTTCAATCAATGGCCACTCTTGATCGTTCTATTTATTAAAAATTCGCTTAGTTGCAAGATTTTTAATCAATGGTTAAACATATTCACGTTCGAATGACCGACTTACAAATAAGTTCCTCCAAGTTGTAAATTTTTTCGACGGGAAAAATCATATTCAAGAGTTTATAACATAACATCCCCCACCATATAATAAAGAAAATAAAAAGAAGGAGAAATTGAATTTTCTCCTTCAACCTTACTGAAACAAGTATTCCAAGCTTGTTCAACCTTCACCCCAACTTCAAAATTTCATGTAAGTCTTCGTCCGACAAGTTGGTGATCCAATTGTCTTTTATATGATTTCTTCGATTAGTGCTTTATTATTCGAGCAGCTCAATGTTTCAAATTTCATCCCAACTTCAAAATTTCATGTAAGTCTTCGTCCGACAAGTTGGTGATCCAATTGTCTTTTGTATGAATTCTTCGATTAGCGCTTTATTATTCGAGCAGCTCAATTTTTCAAATTTCACCCCAACTTCAAAATTTCATGTAAGTCTTCGTCCGATAAATTGGCGATCCATTGGTCACTTTGGATGATTTCTTCGTTTAAGGCTTGTTTTTGTTCGAGCATTTTATCGATTTTTTCTTCGAGGGTTCCCGACGTGATAAATTTATGCACATGAACGAAGCGAGTTTGCCCGATTCGATATGCACGGTCCGTTGCTTGGTTTTCAACGGCTGGGTTCCACCACCGATCATAATGGATGACGTGATTTGCAGCGGTTAAGTTCAAACCAGTTCCGCCAGCTTTCAACGACAACAATAACGCCGGGTATTCTCCATTTTGGAAGCGGCTAATCATTTCATCCCGATGTTTTTTGCTTACACTTCCATTTAAAAACGGAATGTTCACCCCAAATTGTTGGGCAAACACTTGTTGGATCATCTCACCCATACCAATATATTGCGTAAAAATTAGTCCTCGTTCATCGTTATCAAAAATTGTCTCAAACAATTCCACGAGTTTTTCCAGCTTTGTTGAGCGTTTAATCAAATCCTTTGGCGTTTCTTCTTTCAAATACAATGCTGGGTGATCACATAACTGCTTTAGTCGCCCGATCATCTGCAAAATTATCCCTTTTCGCTCAAACGCAGATAACCCGTTAATTTTTTCGAAAGTATCTTTGACCAAATATTCATAAAGGGCAGCCTGCTCTGTTGTCAGCGGACAATATTCCTTTTGCTCCAGTTTTTCTGGCAAATTCAAGGCGACATCTTCGTCACGTTTCGTTCTTCGCAATAAGAACGGTCGAATTAGGCGGCGCAATTCTTCAATTTTTTCCGTTTTATGTTCTTTTTCAATCGGACTGACAAATCTTGTATAAAACCTTGTTAAGCTTCCTAAATAACCTTTATTAATAAAATCAAAAATGGACCAAAGTTCAGTTAAGCGATTTTCCATCGGAGTTCCCGTCAAGGCAATATGTTGCTTTCCTTTTAGCTTTCTTACTGCCCGAGACTGCTTCGTATCTGCATTTTTAATATTTTGCGCTTCATCTAACGCAATGGATTCCCATTCAATTGAAGATAATTCGTCAAAATCAAGATGAGCAAGCCCATAAGAAGTAAGCACAACATCATTGTGAGCCACTTCCTTCTGAAATCCATCCCCTTTTCGACGATTCGAACCATAATGTAAATAAACCTTTAATTCAGGAGAAAATCTCTCAAACTCCTTTTGCCAGTTGCCAAGGACGGACGTCGGACAAATGATGAGAGAAGGGCCTGTCGTTTTCTCGCGCTCTTTCACAAGCAATAAATAAGAGATATATTGAATCGTTTTCCCTAACCCCATATCATCGGCTAAACATGCGCCAAACCCATACGTACGCAAGTAATAGAGCCAGCTCATTCCTTCTTGTTGATAAGGACGGAGCTCTCCATTTAAGCCTTTTGGTACAGGATATTTCGGAATTTGTTTCACATCGGATAGCGACCGAACAAACGAGCGTAATTTTGGATGGAGTTCAATTCGTATTTTTGAAAAGATGTGCGGATTTTGTTCGTCATCATCCATTTCATCTTCCATACGTCCATCTTCATACAACAATTGCTGTTGAATAACATCTTGGACGCGCATACCTTCTTGTTCAGCTTTTTCCATTAACCGCTGAATCCGTTTAATAAAAGACGGGTCCAATTTCACCCAGCGGCCGCGAATATAAACAAGCCGACGTTTTTCTTCCACTAATTTTAAAAATTCATCTTCGCTTAATTCCGCACCGTTCATCGACAATCGCCAATTAAATTGCACGACATCATTAAGCCCAACAAACGATGGGCGAGTCGTAGAGGTTGCCACTCGTGCTTTTATTTTCAAATTTGCTTCCTTAAGCTGCTGCCACCAAAATGGAAGCAAAATTTCAATGCCTAAAAGGAGGAGCATTTCACTAGCATCCGTTAAAAATTCCCACGCTTCGTTTTCAAAGAGCTCATTTTTCAGTCCTTGACCAGATTCATTTTCAAGCCAAGGGACCATACGGCAAATCCGTTCTTCTTCTTCGCGAATCGATTCCATATAAACGGACCATTTTCGCGGCATATCCTCTAACGTATATAAATGTTCATTTTTCAAGCGATCGCGAAGGACGACTTGCAACTTCCACATGCCACCATCTTCATGAGGTTCTTCTAAATGAAGACCAAACGTAAATGGCAGGGGGCTTTCTTTCATACCGGCCCAGACAGAAAAGCGTTCTTCGTCAAAATACGTAGAAAGGGGGATGCCCATGTCGGCAGCTTTTTGCAACGCTTGTTTTCGCTCGTTCCAAATCGCCTTTAGCCCGACGCTTTTTTCCATAAACGACTCCGCTGCATGATGAAACCAGTTAGAAACGAATGTTTTCATCGAAACCGGTTGATCCACGTAAGTGAAAGGGATAAACGTTTCTTCCCAAAATGAGGGGTGAAATTCATCCCACACTCGTTCCGGTACTTGCCATTGAAGTTCCCCTTGATCCCAGCGCTTGAAATCAGGAATGAACGAACGATTCACAATACATTCGTACATTACTGGTGCAACAGACATGCAAGGGTGGAGTTCATCGCTGAATTCCCATTGAATAAATCGGTTAAACGTTTCTTTTGCAAACAGTTCTAACACATCAAATGGGTCGATGAAAATTCCTTCTTTCCCCATAAATCCGTCCACTTTTAGCTTCGTTCCGTAATAAGAACTTTCATGCCATTGAAAAAGAAGGGGTTTCCAATGATTCGCACGGACAAGTAGGCCATCTTCATCTACGCAATAAAAAAAGAATCGGCCGTCCTTAAAAAAATAAGCATCTACATACATAAGTCTTGGTCCTATCATTAGTTTCCCCTCCTTATTCCTCGTTTTCGATCATTTTCGCACGTTTCAATTCTTCTTGGAAGGCCCGAAGCCTTTTCGTTTCTTCTAAAAGTCCGGAAAAGTAGTCTTCCCAATGCTGAGTTTTCTTTAGTTTTTTATAAATCGCTCGAAGCTTTTTCAACGCACGAACGGCTTCTTTATAACTTTGACGATTTTTTCGTTCCACGGCATCTGAAACTTGGCGGTGAAAATAAGGTAGTAACGTTTCCGGTGCTTCGGACTGTACGAGCTTCAGTGTATCTTTTGAAATATAGTTGTACTCATTGGCCCAAAAAAGCAGGTCCATCCATTTCTTGTATTGATGGCCATCTAAATAATACCGTTCTAATTCATACCTGCTATAAGGAAGCAATTCCAGCATCATTTTTTCATAAATATCGCTTTTTTTATGTTCTTGTGTATAGGTTTTTACATAGGAAATGACGTTCCGAGTAAACGGATAGATTAAATCTATTTCATCCATGAAGGGAAGTATATATCTCATCCGTGCTTGTAAAAACTCTAAACATAGTAAATATGGTTTCCAAAGTTTTTTTGTAGAAAAATAGTCGAGCCAATGGAAAATAATATGAATCCCGTTCGGCAAGGATCGGTCCAACTGTTGCAATGCTTCATGCACATTCCCTTCTAAAACTGAAAGAAGGCTAAAAGCATGGGCAACGTCGGAATCTGGATTGCTTCGCTTTTTTAACTTTTCTATATAAGCCAACTCTTCTTTTCGCCACGTTGATTTCGTCAGTAACCGACTCCAAATGAGCCAATAGATAAATAATCGTTCGTAACGGTACGGATCTTCAAAAAAGAGAAGTTCTTGGCCGTCTTTTTTTATTCTTTCAAAAAAAGGATCGTATGAAAAAGGGAACGGATGGTTTGTAAGCTCTTCAACAGCATCCTCCATATCCCGCATCAGTTTGTGCAAAATCGGAATTCCTCGTTTCCCCATTTCACTGTTTGGCTCTTCAGATAAGAGGGTGATGACCTTTTGAAAGACAAAAAATGATGTTACGAATAAATATAAATGCTTCCATTCTTGTTCATTTGGGGTGTAGCTTCGAATTTTGCGAAGCGTCGCATCAAACGTGACTTGAAATAAATATGGCTGAAAACGCCCTTGTTCTGCAAAACATTGTTCGACAAGCTTTTGCCATGCTTCATAATCAAACGGAATTTTCGTCATGGTAACGCCTGATTTTGCTAGAGGTTGTTCGCGGAATTTTGGCATCTGTTGTTTCCATAAATCCAACCATTCCGCAACACTTTTGTATTTTCCGTAGGCAGCAAAAAACACAGCCATTTGATGGCGGCAAATACCTTCCTGCGGGCAGCTGCATTCACCTGGAAGAATGGAAACAAACAAAAGCCTTACACGAACAGGGACAACATCTTGGACGTAACCGTGTATCTCATCTTCTTCGATTCGTAATTGATACACAAGCTGTTGGAGGAACAAAAGAAGTCCTCGCTGAACAATTCGTGCGTCCTCTTCATTATTTGGGTCGAGATCATTCATCAACCGATTTCCTAAAATCCATACATTCTCTTGAACCGCCTCATTCATACTGTACACCTCCGTGGTGACAAACACCGTTTATCAATTCTTTTATTATATCATGAATGAGGAGTCGTAAGAAATAGCGTGTAGAGGTGACTAGTGAAAAGAGAAAATGGGTGATTCGAATGATTAAAAAAGGGGCAAAAAAATGAAGAAAATGGAAAAGTTTATGGTTTTCTCCTTTTGCCTTTTTGTTTTTCTACTGAAAAAAGCTGTCAGATAAGCTTATAAATGAAAGAAAGTGGAGAAAAAGAAGGAGCTTTCTCCACTTCATGTTGTATTCCTTGAAGTAGCAGGGGTACACATGGCGATATAGCTACGTTTCCAATCTTCGTACAGGTTAGTTGTGATCATGGAGTAAAGGCGTGAAATATCATGGTTCTTTCGGCACAAAAAAGTCAGTTCCGTTAAAAACGTTAATGCCGATTAAAGGAATTTTCTCGCCATTAACTAACTTATAGTTTTTATTTTCAGGATAGCGAATTTCTTCGTCTTCTTTTTTCGCCACAAAGGTAAGTTCAAAAGGATCGGATTCATCAATGGTTACCGTATAGCCTTGAGATTCGTACCATTGGCGTGCGTTCATAAAAAGTTTTTCAGTAGCATGTGTTAAATCGATGTTTAAAAAATCCGCCACGATTTTTGACAAATCGGTATTTTCCATGAATCCTGTTGGTTTTTCTGGACCATAAGCATATAAAAATACATCTTCTCCTGTATGGCCGTAGGTCGTAAAACCGAGATCAGCTCTCTCTGCAAGTATTCGACCTAACGCATGTTCAATATCTTCTCCTTGCAATAACGTTTTCTTCTCTTTTTCCGATAACTGGTCAATTCCATAGAGTTCTGCTACTTCTTCCAAATTGGAACGATCTTCTTTCAGTAAACTTGTAGCTCCCGTAGCCGTTAATTTGGCTCGTTGTAAAACCGGGATGATGTTTGATACCGGTGTATCCATATACGACTTGTCCGTTCTTGCGTTTCCGATAGATAATCCGCTATTGCCATGATCGGTTACGGCAATCACCATTGTGTTTCCTTGTTTTTTCGCAAAATCGAGCGCTACGCGAACCGCCTCATCAAAGCCTAATACCTCACTAATCATTCCGATTGAGTCATTTTTATGGGCCGCCCAGTCCACTTTACTCCCTTCCACGAGCAGAAAAAATCCGTTTGCCTGTTTCGATAATACGTCAATCGCTTTTTTTGTCATTTCGGCTAACGTAGGAGAGTCAGGATTAAGCATATTTCGGTCAAATTCATAAGTAATGTCATCGTCGGCAAATGCTCCCCATATTTTTGGCCCATTCGCTTGTTCGAGCGCGTCTTTCGTATCTGCCCAATAGTAGCCTTTCTTTTTAATTTCTTCAACTAAGTTGATATTGTCTTGACGATGATGTTCATCAGGACCAGGGGTTAAGTATTGTTTTCCTCCACCTAGGACGACATCAAATCCTTGATACACTTGTTGTTCGGCAATGTCGTGGAAATTTTTCCGATCTAACACATGAGCAGAAAACCCAGCAGGCGTGGCATGCTGCACAGGAGAGGTTGTGACGATTCCTGTTTTATAGCCGAACAGTCGTGCAGCTTCTAATAGGGTCGCTACCGGTTTTGCCCCATCTGTGCGCTGATTTAAAATCGTTGGCATCATCCCGACCATTCCAGAAAAAGTTTTATGCCCGGTGGACATGGCGGTAGCTGCGGCGGCGGAATCGGTAATAACGGAATTGAGCGAATTGGTTCGAACGCCGCCGACTAATATTTCATCGAGAGCGAGCGGTTTTTCTTTATACAATCGAGCGAGAGTGACGACTGCTGAACTAGCTCCATCCATGACCATGAAAATAACATTTTTTGGCGTAGTCGCAGTCGTAGGGAAGGTAAACGTCGTGAATAGACATACAAGAACAAAAAAGATTCGAACCCATTTCATGAAAAAATTTCCTCCTTCACATACCAAAAATTAGTATGCTTCAGGAAGAATAAATTATGTAATAAAGGTGAGTGATCATGTGGATTTCATTGATGCATATCCTTGAAACATAAAAATGATGGAGAGTATGAGGTGCGAAGTTTCATCCAAAAATGAACGATTCGCAACATAGTAAAAGATAGAAGAATGAGATGCCAAAGGTCCAACGAGGTACGTCTCTAAACAGAGAAGTGGATAGAGGGGCCAGCGATGAAGCCTTGAAATAGAGTATTAGATGAAAAATAGAGAGGCGGGTGTTTTCCGCGCTCTAAATCGAGTCCTACCTAAAAAAGAGAGGGAGAGGTCCCTCTCTACTGCAAAATATTTCCTCTTGTTACTTGCAAATATTGACCATTCGAAACATTGACCGTATATTTACCGTTGAATATTTCGTTGTTGACGATTTCATTATTTCCGACAGGTCCAGACATGATGGCCACATATCCTTGGCCGGTGCTTTCAATCGTATATTGACCAGCAGGAATATCGACTCCAATTTTATACCAACCACAGCCGCGATAATTTTCAACGTTATTCAACTTTTCGTAAATTTCGCGAGCGCTAGTGACTCCTAACGTCGGGAAAGAATCAACATTGATGAGAACTCCCTGTGTTTGAATGTTTCCAGCATCATGCACATACACGTATCCAAAACTATCGAAATTTTCATTGTCTATAATGTTGCCAGAAAGATCTTCTTCCCCATAATAGGAGCCACTTCCTTTAAAGCGGACGAACGCATACTCCCCTTTTGGAATGTCTCCTTGCGTGTAAGAACCCGTATCAAACGCTTTTTTAGAATCAAATAGAGCGATGATTTTATTCAACATTTCCTGTTGCGGAGTCAATTCAGCCTTGTCTTCTTGTTTTTTCTCTTCTTTTTGTTCTTCTTGTGTTTCTTTTTCTGCGACGTCGGTTTTTTCTTGTTCATTTGCTACTTGATCGTTGTTGGTCTGTTCATCATTTCCCATATTGCCAATGGCGATAATGATTAATATGATGAGGGCCCAAAACCACCATCGTTTATAAATCGGTTTTTTCTTTTCCACCAATCTGACCTCCTTTATGTATTGTTAGTATGAGAATATTTGTCAAAAATATGATGCGGAGGAAATGGACAGGTTGGTTTTGTGAAAAATTGTAGGCAGTACCCGAAAAATTCGGTGTGGTTCACGAAAAATTGTGGTTGAGTTGTCGAAAAATCAGTGGTTGTTTCCGAAAAAAATCTGATTTAAGAACTCGGAATGTTAAGGTAGGTTCTCAAAAAATTTGGATTGGTTTTCAAAAAAATGCGGTCGGTTCAAGAAAAATCGAGGTTAGTCCTCGAAAATTAAGTTCGGTTCTCCAAAAATTAAAGAAAATCCTCGGAAAAATACGATCCGTTCTCCAACAAATCAATCAAGTTCTCAAACAATCGTGGGTAGTTCTCTAAAAAATCACGGATCGTTCTTGAAAAAATTCAGGTACTTCCTCAAAAAACAAAATCTTACTCCCATGTTGAACTCTATACGCAAAAGTACAACCATCTTGGTTCATTCTGAATATACTATTGAAAAATCACTAAAGGAGAATGAGGGGAATCCGACATGGGAAGACCTTTTATCACGATTGGGAACAGAAAGGTTGGGGAAGATTACCCACCACTCGTCATAGCGGAAATTGGAATCAATCACGGAGGAGATTTAAAAGTAGCGAAACAAATGGTAGATGCCGCCTATCATGCAGGAGCGGAAGTCATCAAACATCAGACCCATATTGTAGAAGATGAAATGAGTCAAGAAGCGAAACATGTGATTCCCGATCATACGACGGAATCGATCTACGAAATCATGGAAAAATGCTCCTTAAATGAACAAGAAGAAATGGAATTAAAAAAATATGTGGAAAGCAAAGGAATGATCTTTCTCAGTACCCCTTTTTCAAGAGCGGCAGCTGACCGTTTAGAAAAAATGGGAGTCCTTGCGTATAAAATTGGCTCAGGCGAATGCAATAACTACCCTTTGATTGAATATATTGCTTCTTTTGGAAAACCGATGATTGTTTCAACAGGAATGAATGACATTAAAAGCGTTAGAAAAACCGTTCATATATTAGAAAAATACCATATTCCATGCGCCTTACTTCATTGTACTAATCTTTATCCAACACCCCCTCACCTAGTCCGGCTTGGTGGAATGCTAGAGCTTAAAAAAGAATTTCCTAACGCTGTAATCGGCCTTTCCGATCATACAACCAATAACCATGCTGCTTTTGCTGCCACCGCACTAGGAGCCTCCATCCTAGAAAGACATTTTACCGATTCCAAAGAAAGAATAGGTCCAGATATTTCATGCTCGATGGACCCTAAAGAATTAGCTGAACTTATCAAAGGAACTAGAGAAATTGCCCAAATGCGTGGGGGAAAAAAAGAACCGGCAAAAGAAGAACAACTAACGATGAATTTCGCCTTTGCCACCGTTGTAGCAACAAAAAATATAAAAGCAGGGGAAGTCCTAACGAAAGAAAATATTTGGGTGAAACGTCCAGGAACGGGTAACATTCACGCGGAACATTACGAAAAGCTGATAGGAAAAAAAGTCAAAAGAGATCTATTAAAAGATGAGCATCTCAAATGGACTGATCTATTAGAATAATGGTGATCAAAATGAAAAAGCGAAAAATGCTATTTTTAACAGGAACAAGAGCAGATTATGGGAAAATCAAATCTTTAATGAAAAAAGTAGAGAAAAGTCAAAAGTGGGAACTTCATATATTTGTCACAGGAATGCATATGTTACGAAAACATGGATTAACGTGGAAAGAAGTTGAAAAAGATGGGTTTCAAAACATCTATAAATTTGTAAATCAACAAGAAAATTCACGAATGGATGTCGCCTTAGGAAACACGATATTAGGATTTAGTGAATATGTTCAACAATTAAAACCAGACTTAATCGTCGTTTATGCAGATCGACTGGAGGCACTTGCGGGAGCGATCGTAGGAGCATTTCATAACATTAAAGTCGCTCATATCGAAGGTGGAGAAGTGTCGGGAAGTATCGACGAGTCGATTCGCCATGCGATAACAAAATTTTCACATATCCATTTTGTCAGCAATGAAGAAGCAAAAAAGCGGGTGCAACAATTAGGAGAGAGCGAGGATAGCATTTTTGTGATTGGCTCCCCAGACGTTGACATTATGTTATCCGATGAGCTCCCGAGCATCGATACGGTCAAAAACAAGTACAAGATAAACTTTAACGAATATGCGATATTGATTTATCATCCTGTAACAACGGAGATAGAGATGTTACAAAATCACATAACAGCCGTTGTCGATGCGATCCTTGAATCTAACGACAATTATGTCGTGATTTACCCGAATAATGATGAAGGGAAATCGATAATTTTAAAGGAATATCAACGATTAGAAAATCATCCGAAAATCAAAATGTTCCCATCGATACGATTTGAAGACTTTTTAACTCTGTTAAAAGAAAGTCGATTGATTATCGGAAATTCAAGTGCTGGTATTCGCGAAGCTAGTGTGTATGGAATACCAGCGATTGATATTGGAACGAGACAAAAAAATCGTTACAATTCCAACATTTTAAAGAACATCCTTCATGTCAATGAAAAGAAAGAAGAGATTTTACATGCAATACAATTAGCGCAAAAAAGTAAATTTGCGCCAACTAGTTATTTTGGAGATGGGAAAAGTGATGAAAGGTTTATAGAAATTATGGAAAAGGAACTCATAGATCAAATTCCTATTCAAAAATACTTTGTCGATATGGATGATAGGTGATGTCATGTATAAAGGTTATACGTTTCTTGCTATTATTCCGGCAAGAGGGGGAAGCAAAGGGATTCCGAAAAAAAATATCCAATTGATCGAAGGGAAGCCGTTAATACAGTACACCATTGAAGAAGCGTTAAAATCGAAATATATCGATCGAATCATAGTTTCAACGGATGACGTCGAGATTGCCGAGATTTCCAAAAAAGCTGGGGCCCATGTTCCATTTCTACGGCCAAAACATTTAGCAAAAGACGATTCAAAAGTCATTGACACAATCATACACGTGATTGAGGAATTGAATCGCATCGGATGTTCTTATGACTATGTGGTCTTATTGCAGCCTACTTCCCCATTAAGAAAACATTGGCATATAGATGAAGCGATTGAAAAAATCGTGAATGAGAATGAAAGGGGTCTCGTAAGTGTTTCGGAAGTAAAAGACCATCCGATTCTCATAAGAAGGATGGATGAACAAGGAAAACTGAGGAACTTATTGCATATGGAAAGTACGATAAGGAGACAAGATTTACCGAAATATTACAAAGTCAATGGTGCGATTTATATTAATAAAATTGATGAACAACTCAATCATACGACGAGTCTCAACGATAACAAACTTCCGTATATCATGGATCAAATATATGATTTAGATATTGATACACCGCTAGATTTAGAATTTTTTAAATGGTTAGTAAATAGGGCGGATGCTTTCTGACACAAGTTTAGGCTTCATAAGCCAACAGCACGCATTTGTCGAAAGCATCACGTCCTTTTTATAGTTCAACTTATTCAATAAACTAGTGTAACAAACACATCGATGCGCCAAACCTCCAAAAGACCAGACACTAGCAGGAACAGTCGGTACCAACCATTCCACCACTTAGCTATTTAATAACAATGGCGTAACAAATGCTTCGATAATTGCCGCAATGACAAGAAGCGGGATACACACAAGACCTAAAGTTTTCAACGAATGAACAATCGGCACCTTCAACGAAAAACCTTTAGAATCATTCAGCTTCTTCCAAATCGACACGCTCATATAAACCGATAACGCGGTAGAGATGATAATCGCAGGAAGTTCGAAAATTCCATGAGGCAATAACCCTTGAAAAATCATCGCCCAAACCGATTGGTCGTTCTTTTGGATAAACGCTAAAATAACGCCAATGACACCCGCATTCATGAGTAGTGCTCCGACAGGTAAAATAAAAATCGGAATAAACCCAAGGGCGAAAATCGTTAAACACGCACGGGTATTATTTAAAAACAGCCCCCAAGCTAACTCAAGATTGGAAAGGTCAGGATCTAATAAATCAGATTCCTGAAACATATGAAACACTTTTTCTACTAAAAAGAAAAGCAATTCTTCATTGGAAACCATCACAATAAATGATAAAACGATGCTTATCAAAAACGCGACCGAAAGCCATAAGATGTATGTTCCAAAATCATATTTTAATCGTTTCCATTGTTCTTGATATAACTGAATCATGGTACGCTCCTCTCTATCATTCGTAGTTTCATTATATTCGAAAATGGATGGAAAAGAATTATTAATTATAATTGGATTATATTAGTAAAAAATACATTCAAGCTGCTATGAAGGTTACTATTATCGATAGTATTAACATTGATTTTAACCCAGGTTTTTGGAATTTATGGGGCAATTATATATACTAATAAGTAATTTTATAATAAACTTTAAACGATCAAAACCTATTAGGTTAAAAAAATTTAAAGTCATCATTTTTTATTGTCTTGTACTATGTTAAAGAAGTCACAATTTTATTTGTGTTCGAAATGAATCTATTTTAAAAAAAATTAATAATAGTATTTTTAGAGTTAAGAATTGAACTATTAAATACTATACTTTTATACAATAATAATTAACTATCCCTATTAAAAATTATTTAGAAGATTAGGAGATTTTTAATATGAATATAACTATAATCGGTTTAGGTTATGTTGGTTTAGTTACGGCATTATGCTTAGCTGAGAAAGGACATCATGTTAGCTGTTTAGATATTGACAAAGAAAAAATTAATCAGTTGAATCAAGGAAAATTTCCTTTTTATGAACCAGGGGTAGAAGACCTTTATAAGAAAAATGCCGAGCGGTTGACGTTTACGTTTAATTATGGAGAAGCATTCATTGAGAATGATGTGATTATGATTTGTGTAGGTACTCCGGATAATCTGGATGGTTCTGCTAATCTCAAATATGTATATAATGCGGTTGAAAAGATAGCTCAAACCGTCCAACATGATTGTGTCGTTGTCATTAAATCGACCGTTCCTGTTGGTACGAATGATAAAATCGCTGCGTATATTCAGGAGAATAAGAAGAATAACGTTAATATCGAAGTTGTCTCTAACCCAGAGTTTTTATCCCAAGGATCTGCCGTTCGTGATACACTACATGCATCTAGAATTGTGATTGGTGTTGAATCAGCGGAAGCAGAAACGGTCATGAGAAAGGTTTATGAAAACTTCGGGATTCCGATTGTTGTTACGGATCGAAGAAGTGCGGAAATGATTAAATATGCGGCTAACGATTTTCTTGCCTTGAAAATTTCTTACATCAATGAAATTGCGAACCTTTGTGAAATCGTTGGGGCGAATATTGAGGATGTTGCGAAAGGAATGGGGATGGACCCACGTATCGGAGACAAGTTCCTTAACGCCGGTATCGGTTATGGCGGTTCTTGCTTCCCAAAAGATACGAAAGCTTTACATTGGTTAGCGAATTTCAACGATTATGAGTTGAAAACGATTAAAGCGACGATAGAAGTAAATGAAAATCAAAAACTGAAATTAGTGAAAAAAGCTCGAAAATATTACGATAGCTTTAAAGATTTAGAGGTTGCAGTTCTTGGTTTAACGTTTAAACCAGGAACCGATGATTTACGTGAAGCGGCATCACTCGTTAATATCCCAATATTCTTAGAAGATGGTGCGAATGTTCGTGTATGGGATCCGGTAGGAATGGAAAATTTTAAAAAGCATTTCTCATACGAACTCACATATTGTGATTCAATAGAGGATACGATTCGAAATGCAGATCTTTGCCTCATTTTCACTGAATGGGAACCAATTAAACAATTTGATGTTAATAGATATGTGGAATTGATGAAAAATCCAATTGTTATCGACGGAAGAAACTGTTACAGCTTAGACCAAGTTGAGGGCATTGGCTTAACCTACGAATCAATCGGACGAAAAGTTGTAAAACCAAAACAGTCAGTAAAAGAAATTGTAGAATCTCCTAAAATCTAAAAGAAGCTCTCCATGACATAAAAGACAATAAGAATATCCCTATTTTGTTGTGTGTATCATGCAACAACTTGACAATTAAAATTGGATAAATCTCATCAACGTCCGCTGATACTCTCTCTTTTTACTTTATTAGGGGAATTTTTACATATTTTCCGATATAATAACATGAATCCTTATGCAGGATACATATAAGCAAAATCATGAGAACAAACATGAAAATAGAAAAATGATATCAAAATATGCAAAAAATTTCGAGTATTGTAGGGGAAGGTTTAATAAGAGTTAATAGAATATTGGATTAATCATTTCTTATAATTAGTTGAAATAGAACAATTTTAAATCAAGTATTAGAATTGAGCAATGGAAAAACGAAAGTATGGACATATATAATATTTAGAAATAGAACAGCAAGATAAGGTAAACAAGAAAAAACACTATATCGTGGTGAATAATTAAAGCTAGAATTCAAACTGTTACGATGTTTTTTTATACGGTTAAAGCTTTTCGGCTCATTTGCTATTTAGACCTGAAATAATACCATGTAGTCTATAAGTCTTAGGATAAATTTAACTCATTTGTAATATTATATACAAAAAATACATAATTTATGGTAAAATAGGCTGTGATTATAATAAAAGGGGGAAATCATATGAAAAAATTTGAATTTTCTACTAGCCTTTTATTTTTTGGATCAAAGGGCAGATAGAGGTCGATTATCGGTTTGTAAAAACCAATATATCGAATACTATCTTAGGATTTATACCTGCTGGTAAAGACCAACAAAGTATTCCACTTAAAAATATTTCTGGATCCATGTTATCAACTAGTTATAATATTAAAGCTATTCTTATAGGATTAATTATTTTACTAGGAGGTTTAGGTTCATTAGGAGATAGTTTTGTATTAGGTTTAATTTTTCTTCTAATAGGAGTAGGAATTGCCGGTAGTGGAATACAAACAGTAATCAATATTGAAAAATCAGGAACTCCATATAAGATAAGCGTTCCATTTTTTGAAAGGCAGAAAATGGTAGAACTAAACAACGCTATACATAAAGCCTTAGCAGATGATACTGACAAAACAGATTTAAACTTGTTCTTTGAAAAAAAATCAGCACAATAAAATCTATCTACCTATCGAATTAATCAAAATCTCTTGAAATGAACTGCACCCTAATTGTTAGACATATCTAATAATTGGAGGTGCCTATTTTTATGCTATAAAAAATATTAATACCTGATATTTCTTCATCTATTTATGAAATTTAGATTAAATAATAATAAAAAGGTGAAGATTTCCATTGTTTGAACTACTTCAATATTTTTGTTACTTCATTAATAAAAGAGCGTATTACCTTTTTCATGTTTGACTCATGTCACAGTACTATATATTATGGGAATAACCTTGAATATTATCCTGAAATATATTCAATATAATTATATAGAAATCTTTATAAAATAAAGTTTTTAGAAAAGTAAGTAATATACATATTTACAAATAATAGTGATATAGAAAAATACAAAATTTCTAACGATAATAGTACGTTGGAAATTTTGTGTAAAATATAGTTGCTTCGCTATAATAGCAAAAGATTAATTCCTCACACATTATACCTTTGAGTTTTGTACCATTTTCGTTCTTGTCTTAAAATTCCCCGTTTCACTTCTTTCACCATTGTATAAATCACTAAACCTAGCCATATTTGAGAATAAGTAAAATACATGAGGAGGACAGCAAAAAAATTATAGAGATTGAGCTGTTTCTCAATAGATAAAGCTAAATAGATTTCGGTAACAAACAAGAGAAATCCTACGATAAGTAATATATAAGAAATCAATCCGATATTTACATCTAAATGAAAAAAGAGATTTAAAAAGAAGATACTGTGTGAAAGGAAGATTCCTAGGAAAAACAGGAAATAGGTTAATAGATAATAAAAGATATCTAAAAAAATTCTCTTTTCTTTGATTTGATTCATACGAAATAAGTATTTGATTAAAACATACATGTTTCCGCTTGCCCATCTCGTTCTTTGTTTCCACCAAACACGGAGTGTCTCTGGTTCTTGTTCCCAAGTGACAGCGGCAGGAAAAAAGCGAATATCATACCCTAAGTTTAAAATTCTAATACTTAATTCCGTATCCTCGGCCAATGCTTGTTCGTCCCATCCCCCTAACTTTTCTAAGATCGAACGGCGGATCGCAAAATTTGTTCCCGGAATGGTCGTTAATCGAAACCAAAACCATCTTCCTGCTTGTGCTAGCCATTGAAAGGTGATAGTTTCAATATTGATGAAACGGGTTAATAGATTTTTATTCGCATTGATCACTCGAAATTTTCCTACGACAGCACCGGCCTTTTTATCTTTTAAAAGTACAAGGGCAAGCTTTTTAACAGCATCTGGTTCCGGTGTATTATCGGCATCATAAACAACGATGATTTCTCCTTTTGAATGGGCGAACCCTCTATTTAATGCCCCAGATTTCCCTTTTCCTCCCAATGGGTTATGAATCACTTTAATAAAAGGATAACGCATGGCGAATTCATCGACTATTTTTCCTGTTTGATCACTGGAATGATCATTAATTACAATGACTTCTAATTTATCTTTTGGATAGTTGAGCTGGGCCATTGAAGTTAATGTATTTTCAATGACTAATTCTTCATTATGGGCTGGGATGAGAATACTGACAAAAGGCAATTCAGGGTTATGTTTTAACCATAAGGGTAAAGGTCGTTCATGTTTTATTAAAAACCAATACCCACCCTGCATTAAAAGCATGTGATAAAAGAGCATGAACCAAATAATGAATAATGAAAAATATAATAAGTATTCAGCCAATGGCTCCACCTCGTTTCAAAGAGCGATTCGTTTTCCATTGAATTTTTATAATGCAATAGATAAATGTAACAATTCCGAACGCACCGATTCCAGCAAAGACCCATAAGACAGAAACGATGGAGTTATTTATATGATATTCCAAGTATTCAAAGGACTCCTTAAATAATTGGAGATGATGAACATTGATATTCATTTCACCATTATTGGATGTAATTTTTACTCGATTGGTTTTCACTTCGTTCTTAAAGTTTTTTAAATCGATCCATTCGATATTTTGAAACTTTTCTAAACGAGTGAGAAGCTCTTGAAAACGTTCAAATCCTAAATACGGATGATAAAAGCCAGCAACCATTCCATCTCGTATAAACAAATACTGGTTGGCATAAGTGATCATTTGTTCAATGGAGTCTTCTTTGTCCTCGACATATCCAATCGTTTCAGGTAATAGCTTCATGCCGTTAAGGAATTGAGGTGACGTCATATAAGGGGCTGTATCCATGTTTCTCCAATCTTGATCACTAAGTTGAACTTGCCCGACATAAGTAGAAAAGAATTGGGAGGTCACTTGATAGCCATGTTGAGACATCGTATAATGAGGAGCTTCGAATGCTAATGGGTATAACCCATAGTTCGCTAACTCTTCAATTCCTTTCACTAATTTCTTTTCGATATAATTTCTTTCAAACTCTTTTTGCTTTTGTAAATATTGTTCGTACTCTTCTTCACTGAAAAAATCTGCTCTTGTCTTTAACTCAACTTTTCCATCTGGGTAGTGGTATATGGGCATGTTATGATCAACATCCCAAAATTCAAATCCTTCTCCTGTTTCACTTAGTCTAAACTGATGTGTATACCCGTGGAGGACAATACTACCACCGTTATCTTGCATAAATTTTAATGTTTGTAACAGTTTTGGAGAGTCGCTAAAATGGTATTGTTTCTTTGTTTTAGGATTTGTATAAACAGGAATCACCGCTATCATATATGGAATGTTTTTCTCTTTGAGTAATTGGGCAATTTTCATAAGAGGTTTAGGATCAACGAGCGGGTGTATATCTTCTAATCGAATATATCCATAACGCTTCCCATGTTCATGATGGTCGATGTCCAATACATCATGAAGTATTTCTGCAAAAGGGATAGAAAATGGATAATTCAATAGATGGGAAGCGAAATAATAGGTTTGATGGTGTTGGATAAAAAGAGGGTATTGATTTTCTTTATCTAGCCCCCATGCTAATACTTTTGTATTGGTTGGATCTAATATTTTCAAATTCAAAATTGGCTCAGATGGAAACATAAGCTTGTCTATTTCATCGTTAGAAATACGGACTTCGTTAATGGATACTGGAAGACTATATTGTTGGATAAAATGAAATTTTTCTCCTAATTGCTCGAAATTGTATCCGATAGAAACGACAGTTCCTTGAAAGGATGAAAGGTTATCAACTGTTTCTTTCGGAATTACTTCTCGATCCATCCCGAAATAAAATAAGTAATCTACATCATTGAAATCTTCTTTTTTGACTTCTTTTGCTGAGCGAAAAGTTATATTGTCGGAAAAATGACTGAGTAGTAGATCTACCATCCGTTGATTTTCATTTATCGTACGCTCATTGGAAGATATAATAACTAATAATTTAGGGTTACTTCCGTTTAATGGTTGAGCTTTGATGAGGTCAAAACTAAAAAAAGATGAAAAAAAGAAGATAAAAAAAGAAACAAACCAAACCTTTATTAGAATTTTTCCCATATTCCACATACCCTTTTCATTATTCTTGATAAATCATATTTCCAAAGGATTCATTTTATGTTCAAAAATTGTAAAAAATAACTAACATAGTAGTAGGATAAAGGTTTGGAGTCTATGTTTCTTGAAATTGTTTTTTTATGATTTCCTCTGTTGGTAGACCTAAAGGAGAATAATTGATGTCCATTGAATCTTCTTCCAATTGAATAACCCACCAATATATCCCATGGATGATAGGTTTCCACTGATTAAAAGTAGCGATATAATAGTTTACTTGAATTTCAGGAGAATATAATTGATGATCATAAATCCAATCATAGGGAGTCCGATAGGCACCTTCAATAGGAACAATTCCTACTTCTGTTATAATGATTTTTTTCTTTATCTTTAAATTTTCTACTACTTTTACCCAATGACTCCAAGCATTTTCTAAATCTTTTACATTCGCATGATCTGGGACTTCAAGCGGAAAATACGCATCGATTCCGACATAATCAAGCTTTGAAATAAAAGTTGCATTCGGGATATTTTGAACGATATTCCAGTTAAATGAATAGATTAAATCTCCTTTAAAAATCGCCCTTATCTCATCAATCAATGATTCCCATTCATGATTATACGTTTCTAATGAATTTAATTCCGTTCCAATATTGAATAATTCGATTTGTTTCTTTTGAGCTAGATGGATGTATGGGAGGAGAATGTTACGATAGTTTTCAAACCAAAGGCGAGGATTTTTTGGTTGAATATCCCCACGCCAATGTCCGGTTTTTATTAACTCTCTTTCATCAATAATTGGCCTCAACATCACTTGAAACCCAAAGGAGTGGGCAAGATCGATCATTGCCTCTAAGTCTGATATAGGTGGAGTGATGGAAGGGTTCATTTTTATTTCATTGGATTGCCAATGTTCTTGAACGAAGGGGAAATTGAATGATACACGGTTGACGCCTAATTCTTTTAATTTTGTAAACACATATTCTGCATTGGATAAATTTTGTTTCCCGTATAGAAGAATATTCATTCCTTTATGAAAATGATCGTATGCTAGTTCAGTCTGTTTATTTTCTAACGTTATATGTTTAAAAGTGTGCTCGTTAGCTTTTAGAATCTCCTTTTTTCCATGCAGTAGCGCCCCTATAAAATTGATAACAATAAATAGAAGGATTAAGATGCAAAACCAATAGATCATTTGTTTAACCATACATCCACCTCAATCATATATCCTTTCTATTTTTTATGTTTTGTTCATACCATTTAGTACAAACAAGGATAGAGGGGATACATTTTCCTATGTATTGTCTCGTTTAACCTTTCGTGAAAATGTACGATAATGCACTCTCATTTGACAATAACCGACGAAAATGGATTCTTTTACAACATGAAAAACAGTGATACAATGGATTTAATAATATGTCAAAAAATTTATACTAGAATAAATTTTTAGAATAGAGAAATATAAAGAGGGGGTGTCTGATTTGATTTACGCCGAGATTTTAGCCGGTGGAATCGGGAAACGAATGGGTCATGTAAACATGCCAAAACAATTCCTTTTGTTAAATGATAAGCCTATTATGATCCATACCGTTGAAAAATTTCTGATGTTTTCAGAATTCGAGAAAATTATCGTTGTTTCGCCGAAAGAATGGATCGGCTATACGAACGATATTCTCCATAAATATATTGGGAAAAATGAAAAAATCGTTGTCGTTGAGGGCGGAGCAGATCGGAACGAATCGATTATGAAGGGAATTGAGTATATTGAGAACAATTTCGGCATTTTTGATGATGATACCATCGTCACTCATGATTCTGTACGTCCCTTTGTCACGCACCGCATCATAAAAGAAAATATCGAAGCCTTACAACAATATAAAGCGGTGGATACTGTTATTGAAGCGATTGACACCATTATTGAATCCGAGGACGGAGAGATGATTTCCAACATCCCTAGAAGAGATTTTATGTATCAAGGTCAGACGCCGCAAAGCTTTCATATTAAAACATTAGTCCGTCATTATCAAAGCTTATCCGACGAAGAAAAAGCGATTCTCACAGATGCATGTAAAATTACCTTATTGTTAGGGGAAAAAATAAAAATCGTTAAAGGGGAAGTATTTAATATTAAAATTACGACTCCTTACGATTTGAAAGTGGCCAATGCCATTATACGGGAGAGTATCGCGCATGATTAATCCAATCTATCGTCTAGTTTCTGCTCGTAGATTTGAAATAACTTATGTAGATTGTCATCTTCCAACCGAACAAGTCATCGTTCGTCCTACTTATTTGTCGATTTGTGCAGCAGATCAACGATATTACACCGGTACGCGAGGAAAAGAAGCGATGTCCAAAAAATTGCCGATGGCTCTCATTCATGAAGGGATTGGGGAAATTGTTTATGATCCATTAGGGGAGTATCAGGCTGGGACGAGGGTGGTCATGATTCCGAATACACCGGTGGAAGAGGATGACGTTATCGCAGAAAACTATTTGCGATCTAGCAAATTTAGATCGAGCGGTTATGACGGTTTTATGCAAGAATATGTTTTTTTAGGACGAGATCGTTTTGTTCTTTTGCCGGAGTCGATAACGAATGAAGTTGGTGCCTTTATTGAGTTGAATACGATTGCCATGCATGCTATTTCCCGTTTTGAGAGAAAATCGCATTCTCGTCGGTTTACGTTTGGTGTTTGGGGTGACGGAAATTTAGGCTACATAACCTCCTTATATTTAAAACGCATGTATAAAGATTCAAAAGTATATGTGTTTGGAAAAACCCCGTTTAAGTTAGAAAATTTCTCATTTGTGGATGACACCTTTTTTATAAACGATATTCCAAGCGACCTCACGATTGATCATGCATTTGAATGTGTAGGTGGGATCGGAAGTCAGTATGCAATCAACCAAATCATTGATTATATTCAGCCAGAAGGATCTATTTCGCTTTTAGGAGTTTCTGAGTATCCGGTTGAAATTAATACGAGAATGGTATTAGAAAAAGGGTTGACGTTGATTGGAAGTAGCCGGAGCGGTTATATCGATTTTAAAAAGACGGTTCAATTTTTAAGCGAACATCCAGATATCGTCGAATATCTAGGGAGATTAGTTGGTTCTGTCCATGAAATTAAAACGATAGAAGATATCGTCAACGCTTTTGAAAGTGACTTAGCTTTAGCCTGGGGAAAAACGATCCTTAAATGGAATAAGTAAAGAGGAGAGAATGGTATCTACATGAAAATGTTGAAATGGTTACCAACACTTACAGTCAAAGTGTTGGTTCGCTTTTTATACTCTTGCATTTGTCTTTTATTTCCTGTAAGAAGAAATAAAATTAGTTTTGCCTCTTATCGATCGGATAAACTCTCTGGAAATTTGTATTATGTTCACCGTGCATTAGTTCAACAACAGGGAGATTACGAGATTCATTTTTTGTTTAAAAAGTTTCATCCATCTATTATTGGAAAGGTCTTATATATATTTCATATCATTTGTGTTACTTATCACTTGGCGACTTCTGCTTATGTGTTTATCGACGATTTTTATTTTCCATTATATTTAATCAAAAAGAGAAAAGAAACGACCGTTGTACAGCTTTGGCATGCGGGAGGGGCGTTTAAAAAGTTTGGTTATAGTACGCTCGGAAAGCCATTTGGTCCGAGTAAAGAATATATCAAACGAGTAAACATTCATTCGAATTATTCGTATGCGATTGTCAGTTCATCTGAAGTTATTCCTCATTTCGCTGAAGCTTTTAACATGCCGCCAAAACAAATTTTGCCTTTAGGTATTCCTAGAACGGATTATTTACTAGATGAGAAGAATGAGAGAAAGACGAAAGAAAAACTTTATAGATTATATCCTCATTTAAAAGAGAAAAAAATCATTTTATATGCTCCAACGTTTAGGGGGAAGAGTCATAAGAAAAGCAAATTGGATATTATGATTGATTTTGAACAACTGAGAGAAGCCCTTCATCACGAATACGCCTTCGTGATTAAACTGCATCCTTATATGGATCAATCGGTAGAAATTGTCGACAATACTTTTTTTTATCAGCTTGATCCTGAATTTCATACGGAAGAAATTTTGCTCATTTCAGATCTATTAATCACGGACTATTCTTCGATTATTTTTGATTATAGTTTACTAGGCAGACCGATCGCATTTTTTGCCCGCGATTTAAAGGAATATATAGAGGAAAGGGACTTTTATTATCCATATGAAGAGTTTGTACCCGGCCCCATTTTTTCTCAAA
The DNA here is from genome assembly GCF_057747715.1 of Bacillus sp. JST-5. Taxonomy (NCBI): domain Bacteria; kingdom Bacillati; phylum Bacillota; class Bacilli; order Caryophanales; family Bacillaceae; genus Bacillus; species Bacillus sp. JST-5. The sequence continues at coordinate 26,915 of NZ_JBYLHW010000032.1, forward strand.
CAGAAGAGTTAGTGGAATGGTTGAAAAGAGGGGAATTTGAGACTGATCAAGTGAAACAGTTTGCCGAAAAGTTTTTTAATTATCGAGATGGGAAAGCAAGTCAACGGATTATAGAAACGATTATACTTTCAAAAGAACAGACTGGTTAATACATGAACATAAGGAGTGGCATAGGATGGCTGTAGAAGTTCCAGAAAAAAATACACCGATGAAAACCTGTTCCGTTGAACAACCTTTAAGTAATGTTCATTTATCTATGAATGAGAAATACACATATAAACCAATAAAAAAGCTTACGGAAATGGAATGGAACGGTCCTTTATTGAAAATAGAAGGATATTGTTATTTAGAAGGGGTTCCATTATTAGAAGAAGATGACGTGAAAAAACGTCTAGTGCTCATTAATGAAGAGATGGAAGAATTTTATATCCCACTTAAGGATGTATGTTTACAAGATTTACATCCAGATTATCGTTGGGCAGGATTTGAAGCGCTCATTCATTTTTCAAAAATTACGGAAAATGGAAAACCACTTCCTAGTCATAAGTACTTAGTCTATATCGAGTTAGAAACAGTTGACCACGTGAAAAAAATTGTTTATCGCTTCCCTTTAGGAAATATAGAACCGTTTTTAAAGGAAGGTTATTATTCAACAAAGATGGAATATTACTCTGCGAAAGAAGTGCTGATGTATAATCTGCTCGTGACTTATAATTTGGCGAATAAAACGATGCAGTTGGAATCCATTAAATTGAAAAGCATGAATCCGTCCATATTTAACCCGAAAGTAAGAAAGAAAAGTTTTCTTTATCGATTCATGAACAAATATGGATATAAAATTTTATATAATGTTTTTAAATGGTTGCCGTTGAAGGAAAAGAAAGTGTTATTTGCTTCGGATAGTCGGGAAGATATGAGCGGAAATTTTGCCTTTGTCTATGAAGAAATGAAAAGAAGACAATTAGATTTTAATTATCATTTTATTTTGAAGAAAGAAATTGCTAAGGAGCGGTCTTTTCTAGAGTTTATAAAGCTATCGTATCATTTAGCGACGTCTAAATTTATTGTACTTGATGACTTTTATCCGTTAGTGTATCCATTAAAAATACGAAAAAATGCCGAGCTTGTTCAGTTATGGCATGCCGTAGGTGCGTTTAAAACATTTGGGTTTAGCCGAATCGGTCGACCGGGTGGCCCATCACCGAAATCGAAAAACCATCGCAATTATACGAAAGCCATTGTTAGTTCGAAAAATGTGGCAAAACATTATGCGGAAGGCTTTGGAATTGACATTGAAAAAGTGATAGCGACGGGAATTCCAAGGACGGATGTCTTTTTTGATGAAGAGTATAAAAAGAAAATGAGAGAAACTTTATACCAGGAATATCCGTTTTTAAAGGAAAAAAAGGTAATCATGTTTGCGCCAACATTTCGAGGGAACGGACAGCAATCGGCGCATTATCCGATGGAAATGTTGAATTTTAAAAAGCTGTATGAACAGTTAAAGGATGAATATGTTTTTCTATTAAAAATTCATCCATTTGTAAAAAATCATGTCTCGATTCCATATGAGTATCGCGATTTCTTTTATGATTTTTCACATTATCGAGAAATAAATGATTTATTGTTTGTTACCGATTTGTTGATTACCGATTATTCCTCTGTTTGCTTTGAATTTGCTTTGTTAAATAAACCGATGATTTTCTTCGGATTTGATGTGGAGGATTATGTTCGTAAAAGAGATTTTTATTATGAGTATCAATCGTTTATTCCAGGTACGCTTGTGCGGACAACAGAGGAGATAATTGAAACGATACAAACGGGAAATTATAAGATGGAAAAAATTAAGCCATTTGTGGAATATTTCTTTGATCATTTAGATGGGAAATCGAGTGAAAGAGTCGTAGATTGGATTTTTCTCGGGAAAAAATAACACGAGTGGATTGGCAATGACCAATCCATTTTCTTTTATACTTGGACAATTTCCACTTCCTCATATAATACAAGAACTTCGAATTTTCCTTCTTTTACCCAGTATCCAGTTTCATCTTCTTTAAGTACGTCATACGTTTTCCCAAGCATCTGTTCAGGAATGCCGAATCCTTTTTCGTCGTTTAATGCCTTTATAATTTTAATTTTCACGGTTGTCACCCTTTTTCAAAACTGGCTAAGTTCTGTCATCATATTTTTATGTGAAGGGGATCGTTTTTGTTTCTATATCGATACACATTCTCCATTATAGCCCAATATGATTTTTCTACAAACTTCATGCTCTCTTCATAGGAAAAAGGGGCTGTCCGATAAGTCCCTAAAATGAAGCAAGTGGAGAAAAACAATTCGTTTCTCTCCACTTGCTTTTATATGTGCGCCCGGCATGTACATGAACTATAGGGTGTAAGTCCCGAACCCCGAAGACAGAAGTAGAGGTTAGCCAAGAGCAAGGGTGTCCGTGGTGACGCGGAATCTGAAGGAAGCTGGAGGCAAAACACCGGTCCGAGGAACACGAACCTCATATAAGGCTAGATATGATTGAGTGAGTTTGCATAACAAAACAAAGCTCTTTCTGTCGAAGGTCATATCGAGTAAATGAGGCGGATAGAT
>NZ_JBYLHW010000033.1:0-29181 GCF_057747715.1 Bacillus sp. JST-5
GTACGGTTTGATGAGGGGAAGCTGAGAGTAAAAGAGACAGCATGAGCTGTCCCTTTGAAATCAGTTTTCTACTCTACAATAAATGGGTTATTTGTATCTTTTCAAATCTGATATAATCAGCATGGGAACAAACATTCGGAGTGGTAGTCAAGATGAGTTAAAGGTATTGTTGGAAGGAACATCGGGGAAGAAGTAATATAATTTCTAAATGATAAAAGGATGGGGAGCTATGACATATAACGAAAAACAGAGAAGAATAATTTTAGATTTAGCCGTTTCTTTAGATGGTTTTATTGAAGGAAAAAACGGAGAAGTTGATTGGTGCATTATGGATCCTGATATGGGGTTCACTAATTTCTTGTATCAAATTGATACTATTTTATATGGTAGAAAAAGTTACGATTTATGGGGACAATATAATCCAAAAAATGAAGTGTCTGACACCGAAAAGGAAATTTGGAAATTGATTCATAGTAAAGAGAAATATGTGTTTTCCAGAACACAAAAAGGGACTGATAATAAAACAAGATTTATAAATGATAATATTCTTGAAGAGATAAATAAATTGAAGAAAAAGCCTGGTAAAGACATATGGCTATATGGTGGAGCAAGTCTCATTACAACTTTTATTAATTTAGGTCTTGTTGATGAATTCCGATTATCTATTCATCCTGTTGTTTTGGGAGAAGGAAAACCGTTGTTTATTGATATAAAACAGAGGATAAATTTAAAAATGGTTAATACTAGAACGTTCTCATCTGGCGTTGTCCAAATAATCTATCATTGGGATAGTAAAGATTAATATCTGTCATTCCAAAAATATCATGAAATAAATATAAGCCATACTCGACAGTAGATGTCTCTTATTCAACCAAAGGGAAAATTTGTGGGATCACTTAATATAATAGAATTATCAACATTAAATTTTAACAGAACCATTAAAAAAGGAAGGAATGACGATTGACAATCCTCTCAATTATTTAAATATTGCAATCTTGTAAGGAAATACTCAACTTTCAAAATTCAATTTGTAGCTAGACAAGATTTTCTTGAATAGAAAAAGAAAAATTTTGATAATCCTAAAAAAACAGACCCTCAAATTAAAGGTCTGTTTTTTGTATTAATCGCAATGCTATTAAACTTTTTTCAATTTAAATGTGCTTACCATTAAAAGTCCTAATATTAACATAATAAAAATGTATGATACCGGAAGAATATATGGGACAAATAAATAGCTTAATGTAGCAATACAACCTGCAGCTGTAATTGGTAAGCCAGTGAAATATCCGTTATTTTCTGTTATATTAAATCTTGCCAGTCTAAATGCTCCGCATCCAATATATAGGATGGTAAAAAACGAACCTGGTGCACCAAACTCAAATAATACCGCTTGATAGATTAATATAGCAGGTGCAACTCCGAATGATATAATATCACTCATAGAATCTAATTGTTTTCCGAGTTCTGATTCTATATTAAATTTCCTTGCAACCATTCCGTCAAAGCGATCGGTTAAGGCAGCTAAAAAAATTAATAACAAACTTAAATTTAATTGATTATTTAAACTAAAAATAATAGCAAAACCACCTAATGATAAGTTCGTTAAAGTTAGTAGATTGGCAGTTTGTGATTTTAATTTTTTTATTGTTTGGTCAATCACATCAGATAAGAACATATGATTTCACCCCTTTAGTACGAAAAAAAATAACGGTATGATATATATTATACAATAATATTTAAAACTTCGCTTGGAAATTTTTTATTTTTATTAATTTTGGAGGGAGAATCTTTGCGTCAAACATTTTATCGGACACTTATTGAATTAACGAACGGAAAGTGGACATCTGCGACGATCCGAAAGTTTGCACAATCGAAAATAAGTAAAAAAGTCATTCCATCATTCGCTAAATATTACAAAATCAATACAGTTGAGATGGAAAAAGAATTGCATCAATATAAAACGTTGCATGAATTTTTTATTCGTAAATTGAAAGAAGGAGTACGGCCGATCAATATAGAAGAATCGACTGTCGTAAGCCCTGTTGATGCTGTGATCGAAGATGCAGGGACCATTAATTCCCATGCTCAGTTCGTTGTAAAAGGTAAGACGTATTCAATTCAAGAAATGCTAGGCAGTGAAGATGCGGCTAAAAAGTATTTAAATGGGAACTATATCATTTTATACTTAAGTCCTAGTCATTATCATCGTATTCACAGTCCTGTTAATGGTTCAATAAAATCGCATTGGACATTAGGAGGAAGAAGTTATCCTGTAAATCGACTAGGATTGCAATACGGAAAAGCACCGTTGTCCAAAAATTATAGAAGAATTTCAGAAATAGAACATAAATATGGTACGGTGGCAGTCGTTAAAGTGGGAGCTATGTTTGTAAATTCAATTGAACTAACCTTTAAAGGAGAAAATGTAAAAAAAGGGGACGAAATTGGTTATTTTACTTTTGGCTCAACTGTTGTTCTATTATTTGAAAAAGGTACATTTCAATGGAATGATATGTTAAAAATACCTGCTCATGTGAAAGTTGGAGAAGTCATTGGATATCTTAAGAAAAGTGATGAGGAGTAATAAAAAAAGCTTTGCTGATGCAAAGCTTGAATAATTTCGTTATGATGAGACTTTTATTTTATGTGTTAAAGATCGGCGGTGAATTTCCATTTCTATTAAGCGGATGAATTCAGGAGAAAGCTTTAATTGCTTCGCTTTGAAATACGATTCAATGAGCAACTGATCAGATAGTTTTCTCATTTTCTTGGCTGAATCGCCTTCACCTCCAAAGATTGGTCATAAAAGTAAATATTCATTCATATAATGGTTAGTTCTTTAAGTTAATTTTACTTTAACAAAGCTTTGTTGCTAGAACAAGCGTTCTCTTATCCACAATAGTCGGTGGATAACCTGTGATTAACATGTATATAAATAACGAAATGACTATTATACCAATGTGTACAATGTTGATAACTTTATCCACAGTGTTGAAAACGAAAAGGATTTGTCGAAAAGTTTTTTATTCGACAAAATTTTCATGGTGTCGTACATAGCTAAAATTTAGATGATTACTATCTGAATCAACGTTTAAATTATCTTTGAAAACGAATGGGAAATTCGATAAGATGGAATACGTGAATGAACGGGATAAGAGGTGTCAATGATGTTGAAAAAATTTTTGCCAAATGAACATGTGAAAAGTATATTTGAAATTGACCCGATTCAATTAAAAGAAAAAGGGATAAAAGGAATTATTACCGATTTAGATAACACATTAGTGGAATGGGACCGACCGCTGGCAACTCCAGAGCTAACAGAGTGGTTTAAAAAAGTAAAAGACGCCGGTATTGATGTTGTCATCGTTTCGAATAATAAAGAAAAGCGTGTGAAGACATTTGCTGAACCATTAGGTATTCCATTTATTTATAAAGCAAGAAAACCGATTGGGAAAGCTTTTCATCTTGCCTTAAAGAAAATGAACATTAAAATAGAAGAGGCAGTAGTTGTTGGGGATCAATTGTTAACGGATATTTTCGGTGGAAACTTAAGTGGATTTTATACAATACTAGTAGTTCCGGTCGCACAAACGGACGGATTTTTTACGAGATTTAATAGGAAAATTGAAAGAAGAATTTTAAATTGGTTTCGTAAGAAAGGTTTGATTCAATGGGAGGAATCGTAAAGTGAGCGAACAATTAGTATGCGTCGGATGTGGTGTAAAAATACAAACGGAAAATAAAAATGAGATTGGGTATGCTCCCCCTTCATCATTAGAACGGGAACATGTGGTTTGTCAAAGATGTTTCCGATTGAAACATTATAATGAAGTTCAAGATGTTCATTTGACTGACGATGACTTTTTAAAAATATTGCACGGAATTGGTGAGAGTAAAGGGTTAATTGTAAAAATCGTTGATATTTTTGATTTTAATGGAAGTTGGCTACCTGGCTTGCAACGGTATGTCGGAAAAAACCCAGTCCTATTGATTGGAAACAAAGTGGACTTGTTACCAAAATCGGTCAACTATAGAAAAGTGACTCAATGGATGAGACGTGAAGCGAAAGAATTAGGGATGAACCCTATTGATATTATGTTAATAAGTGCAGAAAAAGGATTATTTATTAAAGAAGCGATGGAAAAAATCGAAGAGTATCGAAATGGACAAAATGTCTACGTTGTTGGATGTACAAATGTAGGAAAATCAACATTTATCAACCGAATTATTCGAGAAGTTTCAGGAGAAGAATCAGTGATTACAACTTCATATTTTCCGGGAACAACGTTAAATATGATAGAGATTCCACTAGACGATGGAATGGCGCTTTTCGATACTCCAGGTATAATAAACCACCATCAAATGGCGCATTATGTAGATAAAAAAGAATTGAAAATGATTACTCCGAAGAAAGAAATTAAGCCAAAAGTATATCAGCTAAATGAAGAACAAACATTATTTTTCGGAGGTTTGGCAAGATTAGATTATATCAAAGGTGGAAGACGTTCTTTCGTATGCTATTTAGCTAATGATTTACATATTCATCGAACAAAATTACAAAAAGCAGATGATTTATATAAAGAACATGTAGGAAAATTGTTACAACCGCCTTTACAGAAAAATGCTTCTAATTTTCCACCGCTAGTTCGCCATGAATTTTCGATAAAAGAAGAGAAAATGGATATTGTTTTTTCTGGTTTAGGCTGGGTGACTGTTAATGATGCAAAGGCAGTAGTTGCTGCATATGCTCCAAAAGGTGTAGGGGTATTCATTCGAAAATCATTAATTTAGAGGGGGACGACATTGGAAAATTTATATGGAGTTATTGGTGATCCAATTCACCATTCAATGTCACCGCTTATACATAATTTCGCCTTACAAAAACATGGGTTACATGCTCATTATACAGCATTCCATGTGAAGGCTGAAAAACTGGAAGATGCTTTTAAGGGCTTTCGAGCGATTCAATTGGCTGGATTGAATGTCACCATTCCACACAAACAATCGATCATTCCTCTCCTAGATGAGGTCGATCCATTAGCTAGAGATATTGGTGCAGTTAATACTGTAGTTTTAGAAAATGGAAAGTACGTTGGTTATAATACGGATGGTCCAGGATTTATTCGTCAATTAAAAAATATTGATCGTCATTTTTCACGTAAAAAAGTGTTAATCATTGGTTCGGGTGGTGCGGCCCGGGCGATTTATTTTTCTTTAGCTAAAGAAAAAGTTCAAACCATTGATATGGCAAACCGAACAATACAGAAGGCGAGAACTATCATCAATGATTGTCCATATCAAACAGAAAGCCAAGCACTTGCATTAATAGATGCAGAAAAATGTTTAGATCAATATGATATTTTAATCCAAACTACAAGTATAGGTATGTTTCCAAATATTCATGAGACACCGATTCAAATAAAACGATTAAAAGAAAATACGATTGTTATCGATATCATTTATAATCCATTTGAAACGAAATTTCTTCAAGAGGCAAAAAAACATCAGGCAATAATCGCCAATGGCATTGATATGTTTATCCATCAAGCAGCACTATCTTTTGAATTATGGACAAATCAAGCATTTCCAGTAGAAGACACGAAGAAGTTAGTTATTAAACAACTAGGAGGAGACAAATGTTAACAGGTAAACAAAAACGATATTTACGCTCAAAGGCACATCACCTTCAACCAATTTTTCAAGTTGGAAAAGGTGGAGTAAATGAAAATATGATTAAACAATTGATCGATGCACTAGAAGCTAGAGAATTAATTAAAGTTAGTGTTCTTCAAAACTGTGAAGAGGAAAAAGAGGTAGTAGCAGAACAACTTGTACGTGGAACGAAAGCTGAATTGGTTCAATTGATTGGAAATACAATTGTTCTATATAAAGAGTCAAAAGAAAATAAACAAATAGAACTTCCTTAAAGGGGAGAAAATTATGAAAAGGGTAGGAATTATAGGAGGAACCTTTGATCCTCCTCATATTGGACATTTAATTGTCGCTCAAGAAGTACTTCATGCTTTACAACTTGATGAAGTACGATTTATGCCAAACCATACTCCTCCCCATAAAACGAAAAATTCAAATACAACGAATGAAGATCGTCTCTCAATGTTAGAGTATGCAATTGAGGATCATTTGAACTTTAAGATTGAAAGAATAGAATTGGAAAGGAATGGCCCATCGTATACGTATGATACGATGGTTTTATTAAAAAATAGGGAACCAGATGTCGATTTCTATTTCATCATCGGTGCGGATATGGTTGAACAATTATATAAATGGTATAAAATTGATGAGCTCATAAAAATTGTAAAATTTGTTGGTGTTCATCGACCTAACTATCAGCTGAAAACCCAATATCCTATTAAAACATTAGAAATTCCATCGGTCGATATTTCATCTTCTAAGATTCGAAAAAGAATTGAAAATGGATGGCCAATTAAATATTATGTTCATGAAAAAGTTCTCTATTATATTAAAAAGAAGGGGTTATATGGATCGTAATCAAGCATTAGAAATTGTAAAACAACAATTGACAGATAAAAGATATATCCATACGGTCGGAGTGATGGAAACGGCTATCGAATTGGCTAACCGCTACGGTTGCTCTGAAAAGCAAGCTGAAATTGCAGCTATTTTTCATGATTATGCAAAATTTCGCCCAAAGGAAGAAATGAAAGCAATAATTATAGAACAAAATTTTCCGCAAGATTTACTGCAATTTCATCATGAACTATGGCATGCACCAGTTGGAGCGTACCTAGTTCAAAAAGAAGTTGGAATTAATGATATAGAAATATTAAATGCAATTCGATACCATACATCAGGAAGAGCAAAAATGAGTACATTAGAAAAAATTATTTATTTAGCCGACTATATTGAACCAGGAAGAAGCTTTCCAGGTGTTGATGAAGTAAGAGAATTGGCGAAAAAAAGTTTAGATGATGCACTATTACAAGCCGTTAGAAATACTATTTCATTTCTAATGAGCAAAAATCAACCGATTTATCCGGATACGTTTTATACCTACAATGATCTAATCAAGACTAAAGGAGGCTTGTGAATGGAAGCAAAAGAAGTACTAAATGTCGCTGTGAAAGCAGCAGATGATAAAAAAGCTGAAGATATTATTGTAATGAACATGAAAGGAATATCACTAGTTGCCGATTATTTTATTATTTGTCATGGAAACTCGGATAAGCAAGTGCAAGCCATTGCAAGAGAAATGAAAGAACAAGTCGAAAAACTAGGTGTCAATGTTCGACGGATGGAAGGTTATGATGAAGCAAAATGGGTGCTCGTCGATTTAGGAGAAGTAGTTGCTCATGTTTTCCATAAAGATGAGCGAGGATATTACAATTTAGAAAGACTTTGGGGAGACGCACCTCTAGTCGATCTAACGAGAGAAGTTCAATAATGACAGCTTATCAGACATTTGCTTATATTTATGATGAATTAATGGACGATGCACCTTATTCTGACTGGGTAACGTATTTAAAACGAAATCAAGAAATGTATGTTCCAAATGGAAAAAAAGTATTAGATATCGGATGTGGAACGGGAACTCTGTCGTTACTTTTAAAGAAAGAAGGTTATGACGTTACAGGTATCGATATTTCTGAAGATATGTTAGCTGTAGCCAATCAAAAAGCTAACGAAGCAAATGTCAGAATACCTTTCTTTCATCAAGATATGAAAGAGTTAAACAATCTTGGAACGTTCGATATAGTAACAATTTTTTGTGATTCCCTCAATTATTTGGAAACGGAAGAAGACGTACGTCAAACCTTTCTTTCTGTTAATAAACAATTACGAAAAGATGGATTATTATTATTTGATGTACATTCGGTTTATAAAATTGATCACCTATTCATCGGGCAAACGTTTGCTATAAACGATGAAAAAATATCTTACATTTGGAATTGTTATGAAGGGCCGTACCCTCATAGTGTTGAGCATGATTTAAGTTTTTTTGTATTGGATGAAGGAACAAAAAAATATGACCGATTTGATGAATCACATGTTCAACGAACGTTTCCAGTTGAAATTTATAAACAATTATTGATTGAATCCGGTTTTGAAATCCTCTCCGTTTCCGGTGGGTTTTTTGGTGAAAATATTCATGATGAATGTGAACGAATCTTTTTTTCAGCAAAAAAAGTTTCTTCGTAAAAATGTTGGCTCGATGTAAGAAATCGAGCCTTTTTTTGAAGGAAATCTTCACAAGTTTGGAGAATGTTTATAGTGAAAATTGTTTCGCGATAAGATCCTGATCTTCTTTGTACTTTTCATGGGTTGCTTGAAATAATTGCTCAAACACATTTTCCAATTCACGTTCTAATACTTTAATGCCCTCGCCTGTTACTCCTCCTTTGACACACACTTTTTCTTGAAGTGTTGGTAGCGTATAATATCCATTTGCTAACAATGTCCCAAGTCCAATAAGCATTTGCTGTGCTAATATTGTCGCTGTATGTTCATCAATCTTTGTTTGTTTCACTGCTCCTTCGATGAATCTTCTTGTTAAGTAGCTAAAAAAAGCTGGTCCACAACTAACAATATCTGACGCGACTCTTGTAATTTCCTCTTTTATTTCCACCGGTTTTCCAATTCGCAATAACAATTCTGTTATTTTATATCTCCATTCATTTGTACAACTATTTCCGAAAGTAACTAAACAAACTCCAGATTTAGAACGATTCGTAATACTTGGGATCACTCTAGCACAAGAACAATCAACTAATTCTTCAAGTTGCTCCACTTGAAATGGACTAGTGATAGAAACCAAACATTGATCTTTCGAAAAAATGGCTTGTAAAGGTTTCAACAAAGGATAAATGTCTAGTGGTTTAACACAAATGAAAATTAAATCACTCTTTTTTATTACTTCTTCTGCAGATAATTCAACATGAATTTCATCATGTTTTTCTTTTATTTTATAAGCTTTTTCTATCGTACGGTTAGTGATAAATAGATTGGATGGAGCGATCGCAAACGATTCGATCATCGCCTCAATTAAAATCGTCCCCATATTACCTGTACCAATAATCCCGACATTCACAAATGTCACCCTCTCTAAAAAAAAAGATTCCTCAAATAACTATATGATGAACTTTAAAAATATATGATTAGGAAGGGAAGGAAATGTTAAAAGACTTTATCAAGGAAAAGAAAAGTTTATCGTTATCAATTCTATTAACCATTGTGCTTATTAGTTTTGGTATTTATTACGTGTATGAAAATAAGAAAGAGCAAAGTGATATCTATGATCTATTTGAAGAAGAGATAGAAGAAATGGAAGAGAAGAATGAAGAAGAGTTTTCTATCTTTAAAGTTGACATTAAAGGAGCTGTGAAGAATCCAGGAGTATATTCCGCCCAAAAAGGTGAAAGGGTAGTGGATCTTATTACAAAAGCAGGAGGGTTTACGGAAAACGCCGATCAAAATCAAGTCAATTTAGCCCAATATGTTGAAGATGAAATGGTGATTTATGTTCCACAAAAAGGTGAGATTTCCGAATCAATAACAAACAGCTCAATCAGTACGAGCGCAAATAGTTCGAGCAATCAAGGAAAAATAAATATAAATAAAGCAAATGAAACAGAATTACAAACGATTCCCGGCATTGGTCCTTCAAAAGCAAAAGCAATCATTGAATATCGAGAACAAAATGGACTTTTTCAACAAATTGAAGATATACAAAACGTAAGTGGTATTGGAGAAAAAACATTTGAAAAATTAAAAGATTTTATTACAGTTAAATAAAAGAGGAAATTGACGAATGGTGACAAACATCATACACTGACTATAATAGATGTTTTTCCTAACTTGGGAGGAGAAAAATAATGGAACGTATTTCTTGGGATCAATATTTTATGGCACAAAGTCATTTATTAGCTTTGAGAAGTACTTGTACGAGACTTGCCGTAGGTGCAACCATCGTTAGAGAAAAGCGTATTATTGCTGGTGGTTATAATGGATCTATCGCTGGAGGAGAGCATTGTATCGATCATGGCTGTTATGTTGTGGACAACCATTGCATTAGAACCATTCATGCAGAAATGAATGCAATTCTTCAATGTGCGAAATTTGGGGTTCCAACAGAGGGCGCCGAAATATATGTCACACATTTCCCTTGCTTACAATGTTGTAAAGGGATTATACAAGCGGGGATAAAGACGGTATATTATGCAGAAGATTATAAAAACCATCCATATGCATTAGAATTATTTAAAAAAGCTAATGTAAAAGTTGAAAAAGTTGAGTTCCAACCGATCACGATCAATGCATATGAGAAGCAAGGGACCATTTAAATCTTTAAATAATAATGTCTTGTACTTTTGAAACTCAGGCCATTTAGTGGTCTGAGTTTTCTCGAGAGAGGAGGAATTGACATTGTGACGAAATGGATCCCTTATACGGCTTTTTTATCCGTATTTGCAATTTTTACATACCACCACTTCATTTTTGGTCTTATTATCACTATTACTTTTCTTCATTTTTTATCTTCAAACATTCCACAAAAACAACTTCTCCTTCTAATCACAATGTATGTTTTCTTTTATTTATTTTTTTCTTATTCTTTTTCAAGTAAACAGCCCATTGAATTTGAAAAGAAAATGGCTATTACCATTGAAATTTTACATTTTCCAGTAATAGACGGAGATCTTTTACGGATCGAAGGAGTAAATAAAACTACAAATGAAAAACTGCTCATTCAATACAAAATGAAATCCTCTAAGGAAAAAAAGAGCATAAATGAAAGAATTAACCCTTATATGACATGTTCATTTAATGGGGTATTAACTCTACCACCTCTACCTAGAAATGAAAATGCGTTTGATTATCGACGTTATTTAAAAGGAAAAAAAATAAATTATATATTTGAAGTTGAAAAATGGGATTTTCATCAATGTACGGCTTCAAAACCATCTTGGAAAGGATTTTTGTTAAAAATAAGAAAATTAGGCATTGAAAAAATAGAAAAATCATTTCATGAAAGTTTATCCCCATTGATTAGTGCGTTGATATTTGGAGAGAAAAATTTGGTGGATGAAAATTTGTTAAATGCTTATCAAACGACAGGTCTAGCTCATTTAATCGCCATTTCAGGTTTGCATGTCGGAATCATGACTACATGTTTATATTTTTTTCTTTTAAGAATCGGGATGACAAAAGAAACCGTTTTTCGAGTTATACTTATATTTCTTCCGATTTATGTAATTTTAGCTGGAGCTTCACCATCAGTCGTTCGTGCTGTCATGATGACGTGGTTAATTGTATGGTCGCAAAGCAGAAATAGGAAAATTTCTACATTAGATGCCATCAGTATTTCATGGATATTAAACGTCCTATGGAATCCATATATCATTTACCATGTTGGCTTTCAATTGTCCTATGGGGTTACATTTGCATTAATTTTATCTTCCACTATGGTTTTGAAAACATCGTCGTTCATTCAACAAACGTTACTTGTTACTTGTGTGGCACAAATATCTTCTCTACCATTGATTCTGTATCATTTTTATGAAATCTCCATTTTAAGTATTTTTTTGAATTTGTTATTTGTTCCGTTCTTTTCATTTATACTTATTCCGCTCACCTTTATTACTTTTCTAAGCTTAATTATTATCCCTCCAATTTCATCGGTATTAATCCCAATAGTTTCCTTTCTATTCCAATGGACCAACCAAATCATTAGCCTCGCAGGTTCTATGGAATTTTTTACAATCGTTTTTGGAAGGCCATCCGTCCTGCAATTCATTTTTTATTTTATCTGTTTTATCATTTCATTCATAATAATGGAGAAAAGGAAAAGCTTTTATCATTATTGTTTCTTCATTTTTCTTCCAATAGTCATTCATTACATTACTCCATATTTTCATCCTTCAGGAGAAGTGACATTTATTGATGTCGGTCAAGGTGATAGTATCCTCATTCGACTTCCCTTTAATCAAGGTGTTTATTTAATCGATACTGGTGGGACCATTTCTTTTCCGACAGAAAGTTGGAAACAAAGAAAAAATAAGTGGAACGTTGGGAAAGATGTTGTTATTCCATTTTTAAAAAGTAAAGGTATACGTACCATACATAAGTTGATTCTTACGCACGGGGATTTTGACCATATAGGTGCTGCTGAACAAATCATCCAATCTTTGCGAGTGAAAGAGGTAATCATCGGGGCAACAACTAATAGGAAAAACAGTGAAAAACATTTAATTCAGTTAGCAAAGGATAAGAAGATCCTCGTTTTAGAAGCATACAAAGGTTTAAAATGGAAGGTTAAGGAAGATCAATTCTACATTTTACACCCGAATAAAAACGATAAAGCGGATAATGACTCATCGTTAGTGCTTTTTGCTAAGATTGGAGGGAAAAAGTGGCTTTTCACGGGAGATATCGAACAAAAAGGAGAAACAGAAGTAGTCAAAAATTTTAAACATTTGAAAGTGGATTATTTAAAAGTTGCTCACCATGGAAGCGATACTTCTACGTCAGAATCTTTTTTAAAATACGTTAGACCTAAGAAAGCTATCATATCTTGTGGCAAGGGAAATCGTTATGGACACCCTCATAAATCAGTTATAGAGAGACTAAAAAAATTTAACATCAGTATTTATAGAACGGATTACCATGGTGGGATTACGTATCAATTTTTTAGAAATTCCGGAACCATTTCAACTATACTTCCATACGATATTAGTACACGTAAAGATGATTTAGAAAAATGAAAAAGAGACTGCTATTGCAGTCTCCTTTACATCATTCCATTAAGATCCAAACACTTGAATAAGTGTAGCGATGATAAACATCGTTGCAAAAAATCCGAAAGATACAATAAATCCAACAGCTGCGTCTACGAAGTCATTTCTTGTGGAAGCAACATTTTTTTCAAATTCGTTCACAAGTACCCCTCCTATTACGATATTAGTATAATGGATTTTCTATGAAAAATCTATACTTAACTCGTTTCTTTTCCTCCAATGTCAAGAGTTGTCACAAATAGTTTACATTTTGAGCGGGAATTTTATTAATAAGAAATTTGTGATACCGTTATCTTTTAGGATCCTAGGTACTAAAAGATAGCGTTTAAATAAATGGAATCGGCTCGAACCTTTTCGTGTCGATTCCTTTTAAAGTTTATACAGTTTCCTTTTCAAATTCGGAATGCTATTCTAAAATGAAAAGGAAACTTAATTATTGGAGAGATGGTTGTGTCATCAAAATTGGGGAATATAGTGCCATTATATTTAATTTACGGGACAGAAACATTTTTAATGAACGAATGGAAAGACTCCATTATTTCTAATACATTAATTGAGGAAAATATTGATTTTAATTTATCTCAATATGATTTAGAAGAAACACCTATAGAGCAAGCCGTTGAAGATGCAGAAACTCTTCCTTTTCTTGGTGAGAAAAAAGTCGTTGTTCTAAAAAATCCAGTATTTTTAACTTCGGACAAAACAAAGGAAAAAGTAGAACATAATGTGAAAGTATTGGAAAAATATTTAGAAAGTCCCTCTCCATATTCGGTTATGATTTTTATCGCGAATTATGAAAAATTGGATGAACGGAAAAAAATCACTAAGTTGTTAAAAAAAAATGCGAAAGTATTTGAGGCAAAAAAATTAAATGATGACGAATTAAAGAATTGGATAAAAGAAAAAGTGGAAAAGGATTCATTTACCATTACAAACGAGGCTATTGAACTTTTCATTTCTCTTGTAGGTCCAAATTTAACAATGCTTTCACAAGAAATAGATAAAATAAAATTATTTTTGAATGAAGGTACGATAAATCCTAAAATTGTACATAATCTTGTTTCAAAGTCCCTTGAACAAAATGTTTTTACACTTGTTGATTTTGTTGTAAAAAAAGATATTAAAAAAGCAATTGAGTTGTATCATGATCTACTGAAAGTAAACGAAGACCCGATTAAATTAGTTGCAATCCTTGCCAATCAATTTCGGATGATTTATCAAACAAAAGCCTATTTGCAGAAAGGATACACTAATCAGCAAATAGCTACTTATTTAAAAGTTCACCCTTTCCGAATTAAATTAGCTGCTCAACAATCAAAATCATTTTCACATGAAGAACTATTGACTATCATGAATGATTTAGCCGATGCAGATTACGCATTGAAAACTGGTAAAGGAAAAAGAGAATATATTTTGGAGATGTTTCTTTTAAAATTATCACAAAAATAAAAAACGATCCGAGCTGGATCGTTTTTTTTTCATGCATTTCAGAATAAATACTGAAATTATGCATTTAATGAATTCACTTTTTTATAAAGACGAGATTTGTGACGAGCTGCAGCATTTTTATGGATTAAACCTTTAGTAGCAGCTTTATCAATTTTACGAACTGCAACTGTTAATGCTTCTTTTGCAGATGAAGAATCATTTAAAGCAACAGCAGCTTCAACTTTTTTAATCGCTGTACGCATCGCAGATTTCATTGCTGAATTGTGCGCATTACGCTCAGCGCTAGTTTTCGCACGTTTCATAGCGGATTTAATGTTTGCCATCCCGTTCACCTCCTAAAGAACAATCGAGATGTATCTACTCGAGTCAAATATCGAACAAAAGATATTCTATCAAACGAAGAAAAATAAAGCAATAGGAATCATACAAAATCAATGAATCAATCGAATGAAAGCTAAACAAGAAGGTAACAATAAAAAAGAGTGTATAAAGACGGAGGGATGTCATTTGAAAGAAGAACTAGATTTGAGTCAATATTCCATTCGTACGGACTTGGCTGTTGAAGCAAGGGAAATGGTGCTAGAACAACAAAAACAATTGCAACAAGAGGAAGAAATTGATGGAATTTTTATAAAAGAACGTTCCATTGATGGAATAAAAATTTCAGAAGTGATTGTTACAAAAGATGGTGAAGAACGTTTAGGGAAAAAAGAAGGCAGATATTTAACGATAGAAGTGCAGGGGATCCGTCAACAAGATACAGAATTGCAAAGGAAAGTTGTGGATGTGTTTGCAAAGGAATTTGCTAATTTTTTAGATCAATTAGGAATACATAAAGATGCCAGTTGCCTAATTGTCGGTTTAGGAAACTGGAATGTTACCCCCGATGCATTAGGACCAATTGTTTGTGAAAATGTTTTAATAACGCGTCATTTATATCAATTACAACCAGAACATGTCGAAGAAGGATATCGACCAGTAAGCGCTATTGCACCTGGTGTTATGGGGCTTACGGGTATTGAAACAAGCGATATTATTGCTGGGGTAGTGAAAGAGTCAAAGCCTGATTTTATTATTGCGATTGATGCGCTTGCGTCCCGATCCATTGAACGAGTTAATTCAACCATTCAAATTTCAGATACAGGTATTCATCCAGGATCAGGAGTAGGGAATAAACGAAAAGAACTAAGTAAAGAAACTTTAGGGATTCCAGTAATTGCTATTGGTGTTCCAACTGTAGTTGATGCCGTTACCATTGCTAGTGATACGATTGATTTTATATTAAAACATTTTGGAAGAGAATTAAGAGAAGGAAGTCGTCCTTCTAGATCGCTTGCACCTGCAGGATTAACATTCGGAGAGAAAAGAGTTCTATCAAATGAGGATTTACCAGATGAAGAGAAGAGAAAAACATTCCTTGGTATTGTCGGTATGCTAGAGGAAGATGAAAAAAGAGCGTTAATTCAAGAAGTATTGTCTCCGCTTGGTCATAATTTAATGGTAACACCAAAAGAAGTCGATGTTTTTATTGAAGATATGGCAAATGTTATTGCCAACGGTTTAAATGCTTCTCTTCATTCAAGAATTGATGATGAATCAGCAGGTTTTTATACGAGATAATGTTCTACTTTTTTCTCTATTTCATAGAATAGAGTAACGAATTCGATTTGTACGACAATAAGGTGATATAAATGAGATTTGTTTTAAAATTAGTGATAGTAGTTCTTGTATTATTTTTAGGAGTCTTAATAGGAATGCAGCAAGCAAATGAAGGATTAAAGGCTATGAAAGGCTATGATGATCCAAGATTTAGTCAAGCTGTTTCCATTGATGAAAATAACGGCATTTATGAGGCTACTTTTTTAGGTGAACAAATAGGTAACTATCCATTGGAGGAAAAAAAGAAAGAATTGGAGCAAATTAAAGCTTTTAACTTTTTTTCAAAAATAGGAAAGAAAATTTCAGAAGGAATCACTGACATTACGAGAAAAATTTTATCTACATTAGAATAAGCAATTGTTTAAATTTCAAAATGACATACAGAGAGAGGATGTGACTATCCACATCTACCATTGAGGATTGGCAATCGCCAATCCTTCTTTCTTGGAAAAAGATTTTCTTCGAGTTTCGTTTCAATGTTCGAGTTAAACATCAATTTTCCTTCTCTAAAATGAAATTTACTTGCTTTTGATATATTTTCAAAGTCTATATTTTTATGATTTTTAATCAATTGAATTTTTTTGTTTCTTGTATTCATTTTTGTAATTAATCAGCTTCTTTTTTTCATTGATAATAAAAAAACGTATTGATATAATCACAGGTAGTGTATTTTTCTGTCTACATACGGGAGTTGACTATGATGAATCGAGAAGATAAATTAAAACGACAATCGAAAATTAGAAATTTTTCTATTATCGCACACATAGATCATGGTAAATCAACATTAGCTGACCGAATTTTAGAAAAAACAAATGCCTTATCGGCTCGAGAAATGAAAGAGCAATTATTAGATTCTATGGATTTAGAACGTGAACGTGGGATTACGATTAAGCTAAACGCTGTTCAACTAAAATATAAAGCTAAAGACGGAGAGGAATATATCCTTCATTTAATCGATACCCCTGGACATGTCGACTTTACTTATGAAGTTTCAAGAAGTTTAGCGGCATGTGAAGGGGCCATCCTAGTTGTGGATGCAGCACAAGGAATTGAAGCGCAAACGTTAGCAAACGTATATTTAGCTTTAGATAATGATTTAGAAATTATGCCGGTTATTAATAAAATTGACTTGCCAAGTGCTGATCCTGAACGTGTAAGAAATGAAATTGAAGAAGTTATCGGGTTAGATGCATCCGATGCTGTATTAGCATCTGCAAAAGCAGGAATTGGGATAGATGAAATTTTAGAACAAATCGTTGAGAAAATACCGGCACCATCTGGTGATCCCGATGCTCCATTAAAAGCTTTAATCTTTGACTCCCTATACGATCCGTATCGAGGAGTGATTGTATATATTAGAGTCGTCGATGGTTCGGTTAAAGTTGGAGACAAAATAAAAATGATGGCTACTGGGAAAGAATTCGAGGTAACCGAAGTGGGTGTATTTACTCCAAAAGCTGAACAAAGAGACGAACTAATGGTGGGGGATGTTGGATTTTTGGCTGCATCCATAAAAAATGTGAGCGATACACGAGTCGGAGATACGATTACAAGCACGAAAAACGGTGCAACTGAACCACTTCCAGGGTATCGTAAATTAAATCCAATGGTGTTTTGCGGATTATATCCAATTGATACAGCGAAATTCAATGACTTGCGTGAAGCGCTTGAAAAGCTTCAATTGAATGATTCTGCATTGCAGTTTGAACCTGAAACCTCTCAAGCACTTGGTTTTGGCTTCCGTTGCGGATTTTTAGGATTGCTTCATATGGAAATCATTCAAGAGCGTATTGAAAGAGAATTTAAAATAGATTTAATTACAACTGCACCAAGCGTTATTTATAACGTGTACTTAACAGATGGTAGCGAAGTTCGTGTGGATAACCCTACAAATATGCCAGATCCGCAAAAAATTGACAGAATCGAAGAGCCATATGTAAAAGCAACAATAATGGTGCCTAACGATTATGTCGGGGCGGTCATGGAACTTTGCCAAAATAAACGTGGAAACTTCATCGATATGCAATATCTAGATGAAAATCGTGTAACGCTAATTTATGAGATCCCACTCTCTGAAATTGTTTATGATTTCTTTGATCAATTAAAATCTAACACGAAAGGTTACGCATCATTTGATTACGAGCTTATCGGTTATAAGCCAAGTAAACTAGTGAAAATGGATATCTTATTGAATGGTGAAAAAATTGATGCGCTAAGTTTTATCGTTCATAGAGATTCTGCGTATGAACGAGGAAAAGTAATCGTTGAAAAACTAAAAGAGTTAATTCCAAGACAGCAGTTTGAAGTACCTGTGCAAGCAGCAATTGGAACAAAAATTATTGCTCGTTCAACGATTAAAGCGATGAGAAAAAATGTGTTAGCGAAATGTTACGGCGGTGACGTCTCTCGAAAACGTAAACTTTTAGAAAAGCAAAAAGAAGGTAAGAAACGGATGAAACAAGTAGGATCTGTTGAAGTTCCGCAAGAAGCATTTATGGCTGTATTAAAAATTGATGATTCATCCGGTAAGAAATAATGGAAAGAAAGTCTCACGGAGGTTAGTAGCAATTGCTATTTTAACCTCTTTTTCTTTCATGGTTGAATTAAATCTATTAAAGGCGGCGAAATAATTGGTACAAACAGCTTATATCCACATCCCGTTTTGTGTTCATATTTGTCATTATTGCGATTTTAATAAAGTATTTATTAAAGGGCAGCCGGTCGATGATTACTTAAAGGCTCTTCAAGTCGAAATGGAACGTACTATTCAACAATCAAATGATAACGAGTTAAAAACGGTTTTCGTCGGGGGAGGGACCCCTACTTCTTTATCACAAGAACAATTAAAAACTTTATTAACAACAATCAGGAATACCCTTCCTATTCGTCAAGATGCAGAAATTACGTTTGAAGCAAATCCAGGTGATTTAACGGAAGATAAATTAATGGTTTTGCGTGAAGGAGGAGTGAACCGTTTAAGCCTCGGTGTTCAATCCTTTGATGAGCAGTTGCTAAAAAAAATTGGAAGGACTCATCAAGTAGAAGATGTATATCGAACGGTGGAAAATGCGAAGAAACACGGATTTCAAAATGTTAGCATAGACCTTATGTACGGATTGCCTGGTCAAACGTTAGAAAGTTTCGTTCATTCGTTGCAGGAAACGTTTCAATTAAATATTCAGCATGTATCCAGCTATTCCTTAATTGTTGAACCGAAAACAGTGTTTTACAATTTGATGCGAAAAGGGAAACTTCATTTGCCGTCAGAAGATGATGATGCAAAAATGTATGAAACATTGTTACAAATGACGAAACAACATGGGTTTCATCAATATGAAATTAGTAATTTTGCCAAAAGAGGTTTTGAGAGCAAACATAATCTCACCTACTGGAATAATGAAGAATATTATGGGTTTGGAGCAGGTGCCCATAGTTATGTGGATGGTGTAAGGAAGTCGAATATCGGTCCTGTTAACCACTATATTCAACAAATCAAGGATGGAAAACTCCCAATATTAGAAGAAGCAACTTTGACCTTAACAGAGAAAATGGAAGAGGAAATGTTTTTAGGGTTAAGAAAAACGGAAGGTGTTTCCATTGAAAATTTTCAAGAGAAATTTAAACAAAATCCGCTCCAGCTATTTTCAGAACAACTGGAGTCTCTAAAGAAAAAAAGATTAATTGATATTTCGTCAGGACATATTAAATTAACGAAAAAAGGTATGTTTTTAGGAAATGAAGTATTCCAAGCCTTTATCGGAGTGATATAAAACATTGACATTATTTCCGCCTTTTGATAATTTTATTATATATTAGCACTCTCTATTTTAGAGTGCTAACAAAGGTGAGGTTGATGGTATTGTTAACGAGTCGACAATTGTTAATATTACAAGTAATCGTCGATGATTTTATTCGCTCTGCTCAACCGGTAGGCTCGAGAAGTTTGGCGAAAAAGGAAGAAATAAACCTTAGTTCCGCTACCATTCGTAATGAAATGGCTGATTTAGAGGAATTAGGATATATTGAAAAAACTCATACATCTTCCGGACGAGTTCCTTCAGAAAAAGGATATCGTTTTTATGTGGATCATTTATTGCCTCCGCCAAATTTGAAAGAGCAAGAAATATATAAATTAAAATCAGTGTTTGCTGAACGTATTTACGAATTTGAAAAAATTGTTCAAAAGTCAGCGAAACTACTTTCTGAATTAACAAACTATACAGCGATTGTCTTAGGTCCGAAAGTAAAAGATAACAAATTAAGACAGTTGCAAATTATTCCATTAAATCATGAACAAGCGATTGCCATAATCGTGACTGATAAAGGTCATGTTGAAAATAAAGTGTTCTCATTGCCTAGACTGTCAAATCCGAGCGATATCGAAAAATTAGTAAATATATTAAATGAACGTTTAATCGGTGTTCCTATAAGTGATTTGCAAGATCAACTATACAAGGAAACAATGCAAGTATTGAAAGAAAATATTTTAAACTATGATCTAATCCTTCAGTCTGTTGCTGAAGTACTAAATGTACCAACACATGAAAAGTTGTTCTTTGGTGGAAAAACAAATATTTTAAGTCAGCCAGAATTTCATGACATAGATAAAGTTAAGCATTTGATGGATCTAATTGAGCAAGAAGAAAGTATTTATCATCTTTTAAAAAAAATTCCAAGCGGTATTCATGTGAAAATTGGCCGCGAAAATAATCTATCGGCTATGGAAAATTGCAGTTTAATTACCGCAACTTATTCCGTTGGTGACGATCAATTAGGTACGATTGCTATTCTAGGTCCAAAACGAATGGAATATTCTAGAGTCATCACCCTTTTAAAGTTGCTTAGTTCGGATATGACAAATAAGTTTACGAAACTATTTCAAAGTGAATAATAGTGGACATATGAAAGAAAAGCGTTAAAATAAGGACTGGGAAATTTTTCAGTAATATAGATTTTTAATTGGAAACAGGGAGGTGATTTCATTGTCAGAAGAAATGAAGGATAAAGAAGAACAAGCAATGAATGCAAAAGAGACATCATCCTCACTAGACAATGATTCAACCAACAAGGAAGAAGTTGTAGAAGAAGTATTTGAAGAAGCATCTAATGGAGAAAATTTAACAGATCCTTTAGAAGAAGCAAATGCAAAAATTTCTGAACTTGAAAAAAATCTTGAAGAAATGGAGAACAAATATTTACGACTCCATGCAGATTTTGAAAATTTCAGAAGAAGATCTCGGTTAGATTTAGAAGCTTCGCAAAAATATCGTGCGCAAAGTTTGGTTGAGGATTTATTACCAGCTCTAGATAATTTTGGTCGAGCTTTAAAAGTTGAAACAAAATCAGAAGAAGCACAATCGATTTTAAAAGGGATGGAAATGGTTTATAAAAGCATTCTTTCTGCGCTTGAAAAAGAAGGCGTACAGCCAATCGAAGCAGAAGGAAAAGAATTTGATCCGCATGTTCATCAAGCAGTTATGCAAGTCAAAGATGAAAATTATCCATCCAATACAGTCATAGAAGAACTGCAAAAAGGGTATATGCTCAAAGATCGAGTCATTCGGCCATCAATGGTAAAAGTGGCTGAATAATACATAATTTCTTTTCACGGGAGGTTAATAACATGAGCAAAGTTATTGGTATAGATTTAGGTACAACGAATTCATGTGTTGCTGTTCTAGAAGGTGGAGAACCAAAAGTTATTCCAAATCCAGAAGGTAACAGAACTACTCCGTCAGTTGTTGCTTTTAAAAACGGTGAAAGACTTGTAGGAGAAGTAGCGAAACGTCAAGCCATTACAAACCCAAATACAATTATTTCTATTAAACGTTATATGGGTACAAACCATAAAGAAAATATCGATGGAAAAGAATATAGCCCACAAGAAATTTCTGCTATTATTTTGCAATATTTAAAATCATATGCAGAAGATTATTTAGGAGAAAAAGTAACAAAAGCGGTTATTACTGTACCTGCTTATTTTAATGATGCTCAACGTCAAGCTACAAAAGATGCAGGGAGAATTGCAGGATTAGAGGTTGAACGAATCGTTAACGAACCAACGGCAGCTGCTCTTGCCTATGGATTAGATAAATTGGACGAAGATCAAACAATTTTAGTATATGACCTTGGTGGAGGAACGTTTGACGTATCGATCCTTGAACTAGGAGATGGCGTATTTGAAGTTCGTGCTACAGCAGGTGATAACCAACTTGGTGGGGATGATTTCGACCAAGTAATTATCGATTACTTAGTAGAAGAATTTAAAAAAGAAAACGGTATTGATTTATCAAAAGATAAAATGGCTTTACAACGATTAAAAGATGCTGCTGAAAAAGCGAAAAAAGATTTATCCGGTGTAACATCTACTCAAATTTCTTTACCATTTATTACAGCTGGTGAATCTGGACCACTTCATTTAGAACAAACATTAACAAGAGCAAAATTTGAAGAATTATCTGCTCATTTAGTAGAACGTACAATGGGACCAACTCGTCAAGCTTTAAAAGATGCAGGTTTAACAGCGTCTGATATTGATAAAGTTATTTTAGTTGGTGGTTCTACACGTATTCCTGCTGTTCAAGAAGCTATTAAGCGTGAAATCGGAAAAGAACCACATAAAGGTGTAAACCCAGACGAAGTGGTTGCTCTAGGTGCTGCGATTCAAGCTGGTGTTATTACTGGAGATGTAAAAGATATTGTTCTACTTGACGTTACCCCATTATCTTTAGGTATTGAGACAATGGGTGGGGTATTTACAAAATTAATTGAACGTAACACTACAATTCCAACATCTAAGTCTCAAATTTTCTCTACTGCTGCTGACAACCAAACAGCTGTTGACATCCATGTACTTCAAGGGGAACGTCCAATGGCAGCTGATAACAAAACATTAGGAAGATTCCAATTAACAGATATTCCTCCTGCACCAAGAGGAGTACCACAAATTGAAGTAACATTTGATATTGATAAAAACGGAATTGTAAACGTTAGTGCGAAAGACTTAGGAACTGGTAAACAGCAAAATATCACCATTAAATCTTCTTCAGGTTTATCCGATGAAGAAATTGAACGTATGATTAAAGAAGCAGAAGAAAATGCTGAAGCCGACAAGCGTAGAAAAGAAGAAGCTGAACTTCGCAATGAAGCAGATCAATTAGTATTCACAACAGAAAAGACATTAAAAGATCTAGAAGGAAAAGTTGATCAAGCCGAAGTGAAAAAAGCTGAAGAAGCTAAAGATGCATTAAAAGCAGCAATTGAAAAGAACGACATTAATGAAATTAGAGCTAAAAAAGATGCTCTTTCTGAAATTGTTCAAAATCTAACAGTAAAATTATATGAACAAGCTGCTAAAGACGCTCAAGCAAACCAAACGAATGCCTCTAACGATGGAAAAGAGGACAACGTTGTAGACGCTGAATTTGAAGAAGTAGACGATAAAAAGTAATGATGAGGCTTAAAAGTCAAAGTCAGGGGTCCTTGGCTTTGACTTTTTCTCATGAAGCTCTATCATCTATCATTGGTAATTTTATATTCAGAATGATAGAATAAACTTTATGTGAAAAGTTTTGGGAGTGGAAACAATGGCCAAACGGGATTATTACGAGGTTCTTGGTGTAAGCAAAAATGCATCAAAAGAAGAAATAAAAAAAGCATATAGAAAATTATCGAAAAAATATCATCCAGACATTAATAAAGAACCGGATGCTGCGGAAAAATTTAAAGAAGTAAAGGAAGCTTATGAAACATTAAGTGATGATCAAAAAAGGGCTCACTATGATCAATTTGGACATACCGATCCAACCCAAGGATTCGGTGGAGGATCAGCTGATTTTGGCGGTTTTGGTGGATTTGAAGATATTTTCAATACATTCTTCGGGGGCGGTGCTCGAAGAAGAGACCCGAATGCACCAAGACAAGGAGCTGATTTACAATATACGATGACGATTTCGTTTGAAGACGCTGTTTTCGGAAAAGAAGTGGATATTGAAATACCTAAAGAAGAAACATGTTCCACTTGTAATGGTTCTGGTGCAAAGCCTGGGACAAAACCGGAAACATGTAGTCATTGTCATGGAACCGGACAAATTAGTACCGAACAAAATACACCATTTGGTCGGATTGTTAATCGCAGAGTTTGTTATCATTGTGAAGGAAAAGGCCAAATTGTTAAACATAAATGTGCAACATGTGGAGGAAGCGGAAAAGTACGTAGAAACAAGAAAATTCATATCAAAATTCCTGCTGGTATCGATGACGGACAGCAATTGCGTGTTGCCGGACAAGGAGAACCAGGAATTAACGGTGGACCTCCGGGGGATTTATATGTTGTCTTCCATGTTCGACCTCATGAATATTTTGTCCGTGATGGTGATGATATATATTGCGAAGTTCCGATTTCTTTTGTCCAAGCTGCATTAGGGGATGAAATTGAAATTCCAACACTTCACGGAAAGGTTAAATTAAAAATCCCTGCAGGAACTCAAACAGGAACAAAATTCCGACTTCGAGGTAAAGGAGTTCCGAATGTTAGAGGATATGGCGTCGGTGATCAGCATATTCAAGTAAAAATTGTGACACCAAAGAAATTGACAGAAAAGCAAAAACAATTATTACGGGAATTTGCCGCTTTAAGTGGAGAAAATGTGGATGCACAGGAAGATAGCTTTTTTGACAAAGTAAAAAAGGCATTTAAAGGAGAATGAATGTAAGAGGGAGTTGGTAGAATGAAATGGTCGGAAATTAGTATTCATACGACAAATGAAGCGATAGAGCCAATTTCAAATATATTACATGAAGCAGGTGCCAGTGGGGTTGTCATTGAAGATCCGTTTGATTTGATCAAAGAAAGAGAAGATCAATTTGGAGAAATCTACCAACTCAATCCTGATGATTATCCGGAAGAAGGAGTTATTATTAAAGCCTACTTACCTGTAAACAGCTTTTTAGGAGAAACGGTAGAAGGAATTAAAGAAGCGATCAATAATCTTATTCTATATAATATCGATATTGGATTAAATAAAGTAACAATCAGCGAAGTGAATGAAGAAGAATGGGCAACGGCTTGGAAAAAATATTATCATCCAGTCAAAATCTCTGATAAATTTACGATTGTTCCTACATGGGAAGAATATGAGCCCCAAACAGATGAAGAATTAATTATTGAGTTAGATCCGGGAATGGCTTTTGGAACTGGAACTCATCCAACGACAATCATGTGTATTCAAGCTTTAGAACGATTTGTAAAAAAAGGAGACGTCGTTATTGATGTAGGTACTGGTTCTGGAGTGTTAAGCATTGCTGCCGCCCTATTAAAAGCAAAGAAAGTGATTTCCCTCGATTTAGATGATGTAGCAGTAACGGCTGCACGAATTAATATCAAGCTAAATAAAGTTCAAGATGTTGTCACTGTATTGCAAAACAATTTATTAGACGGAGTCGATCAACAGGCAGATGTCATTGTTGCAAACATTTTAGCGGAGGTCATTGTCCGATTTACAGATGATGCATATGAAAGACTTAAGTCCGGTGGTTTCTTTATAACATCTGGTATTATTAAACAAAAAAGAAATGAAGTTGAAGAAGCGCTGAAATCTTCAGGATTTATCATTGAAGAAACATTGACGATGGAAGACTGGGTTGCGATCATTGCTAAGAAACAATAAAGCAGGTGTTGTAATGCAACGGTATTTTGTACAAGATGAGCATTTGGATGGTAGCGTCTCTATAAAAGGCGACGATTATTTTCATATGACGAAAGTTATGAGAATGAATGTTGGAGATTCCATCATTGTTGTTTTTCCGAATGGGCAAAGTGCTTATTGCAAGATTACAAATATTTCTAATGAAAAAGTGGATGTAACCATTGTAGAATGGGAGAATGAGGCAAGAGAGTTACCGGTTTCAGTAACAATCGTGAGCGGTTTACCTAAAGGGGATAAATTTGAGTGGATTGTTCAAAAAGGGACAGAGCTGGGAGCACAAGCGTTTATCCCTTTCATGGCAACTCGCTCAATTGTAAAATTAGATGAAAAAAAAGAATCAAAAAGGATTGAACGTTGGCAAAAGATTGCAAAAGAAGCTGCGGAGCAATCCCACCGAACGTTCATTCCCCAAGTTTATAAACCACATCGTTTACATGAAATTATTGAACTAAGTCGTAAATTCACACATAAGGCAGTTGCTTATGAAGAAGTTGCAAAAGACGGGGAAGTCAAGCAGTTTTCTAAAATTTTATCAAACTTGAAACAAGGAGATTCTCTCCTATTTGTCTTTGGCCCAGAAGGCGGGTTAACGGCTCAAGAAATTGAACAATTTCAAGAACATGATTTTCATATATGTGGACTTGGTCCTAGAATATTACGAGCAGAAACAGCACCACTTTACGTTTTATCAGCTGTTTCATACCAATTAGAATTGTCGAGGTGAAAAATATGCCACAAGTCGCCTTCCATACATTAGGTTGTAAAGTGAATCATTATGAAACTGAAGCTATTTGGCAATTATTTAAAAATGAGGGATATGAACGTGTAGATTTTGAGTCAAATGCAGACGTTTATGTCATTAATACATGTACAGTTACAAATACTGGAGATAAAAAAAGCCGTCAAGTCATTCGGAGGGCCATACGAAAAAATCCCGATGCCGTAATCTGTGTAACGGGTTGTTATGCCCAAACTTCTCCAGCTGAAATTTTGGCCATTCCTGGTGTTGATATTGTCGTTGGTACTCAAGACCGTGCCAAAATGTTGGAATATATTGAGCAATATCGAAAAGAGCGCCAACCAATTAATGCTGTAAAAAATATAATGAAAAATCGAGTTTATGAAGAATTGGACGTGCCTTATTTTACTGATAGAACTCGTGCATCATTAAAGATTCAGGAAGGATGTAATAATTTCTGTACATTCTGTATTATTCCTTGGGCGAGAGGTTTAATGCGCTCAAGAGATCCGAAAGAAGTGATTCGCCAAGCGCAACAATTAGTGGACGCTGGTTATAAAGAAATTGTATTAACAGGGATTCATACTGGTGGATATGGACAAGATTTCAAAGACTACAATCTTGCTATGCTGTTAAAAGATATCGAGGAACAAGTACATGGGTTAAAAAGACTTCGAATATCATCAATAGAAGCAAGTCAATTAACAGATGAAGTCATTGATGTTATTCGCCAATCCAAAATTATTGTTCGCCATATGCACGTTCCTATTCAATCTGGTTCTGATACAGTTCTAAAAAGAATGAGACGTAAATATACAATGGATCAATTTGCTGAAAGAATTACCAAATTAAAAGGAGCGTTGCCAAACTTAGCTATTACGTCTGATGTTATTGTTGGTTTCCCTGGAGAAACAGAAGAAGAATTTATGGAAACTTATAATTTTATTAAGGAACATAAATTCTCTGAACTTCATGTATTCCCTTATTCTAAACGAACAGGGACTCCTGCAGCGAGAATGGAAAATCAAATCGATGAAGATACGAAAAACGAACGTGTCCATCGACTCATTACATTATCTGATCAATTAGCTAAAGAGTATGCTTCTCAATTTGAAAACGAAGTACTTGAGGTTATCCCTGAAGAAAAATATAAAGAAGATCCTGCAAGTGGTTTATATGAAGGATATACAGATAACTACTTAAAAGTTGTCTTTCCTGCCACAGAAGATATGGTAGGGAAAATTGTAAAAGTGAAAATAACAAAAGCAGGATATCCTTACAATGAAGGACAATTTGTCCGTGTATTGGATGATGAAATTATGAAACAAGAAGCGGTTCATTCATAAAATATTTAGTTTAAACGCTTGGACTTACTCCAAGCGTTTTTTTATCCTTTTGTATTTTCTATATTCACAATGATTTCATCGAAAAATTCACCATCGATATAAACTTTTAACTTCCAAAGCCCTGGAGATGGAAAATACATTTTAGTCCGTGCATGCCCATTAATTTCCTCTCCTCGTGGGTATAATATTTCGTCTTTCGATACGATCGGATTGATTGCTTTTTCATCTCCTTCTTTAAAGGCTTTTACATCCCATTCTTTGTAGGAGATCTCTTCCGTTCCCCAAAAATGCCACATCCATTTTTGGTTATTATTGATCATCGTTTTTGAACCAACGATTCCAATACTCCCTTTTTTTCCAAACATTTCTCCAAATTCATGAGAAAAAGTTTGACTATTATCTTCCCAAGTTTCTTTCGCTTTACAACCAAACAATATACATAGGATGGTCAGTCCAATGAAAGATAAAAGTATTTTTTTCAAAAGAAACAACCTCCTCCTTTGAAAATATAATATATTTTCTTTTTGCTCATAAAAATTCCTTCTTGATTGAATGTCATTATGTTTATTTTCAAAAAAATTGAATGTGAATTGACAATTAAAGAAAATTCATAGAGTATAGATATCGAAAGGATTTAAGGGGAATATATACATGATAGATACATAATGGAAAGGATGAAATACATGAATATAGCAAAATATATCGATCATACGTTATTAAAACCTGAAGCAACGAAAGAGCAAATTGAGAAACTTTGCCAAGAAGCAAAAGAATATGAATTTGCTTCTGTATGTGTTAATCCAACATGGGTGTCTTATGCAGCTGAATTATTAAAGGGTTCATCAGTCAAAGTTTGTACGGTTATTGGTTTTCCGCTTGGAGCAACATCAACGGAAACGAAAGCATTTGAAACGAAACAAGCGATTGAAGATGGGGCTACAGAAATTGATATGGTCATCAACATCGGCCGATTAAAAAGCGGTGAAGATGAATTTGTGAAAAGAGATATTGAAGCAGTTGTCAATGCTGCTAAAGGAAAAGCACTTGTAAAAGTCATTATTGAAACTAGTTTATTAACAAATGATGAAAAAGAAAGAGCATGTCGTTTAAGCGTAGAAGCTGGAGCTGATTTTGTAAAAACTTCAACTGGATTTTCTACCGGTGGAGCAACCGTAGAAGATGTGAAACTAATGAGAGAAGTTGTTGGACCGAACGTTGGTGTAAAAGCTAGCGGTGGTGTAAGAAGTGCAGAAGACGCTAAACAAATGATTGATGCCGGAGCAACTCGAATTGGTGCAAGCTCAGGGGTAGCGATTGTGCAAGGACTAATAGGGGATTCAGATTATTAATAAATTAACTTGAAAAGAGAATTTGGGAGTGTCTCAAATTCTCTTTTTCATGTGCGCCCGGCATGGGTGTAATCTATAGGGTGAAAGTCCCGAGCTGCGAAGGCAGAAGTAGCAGTTAGCTTAACGCAAGGGTGTCCGTGGTGACGCGGAATCTGAAGGAAG
>NZ_JBYLHW010000034.1:0-29163 GCF_057747715.1 Bacillus sp. JST-5
TTAGAAAATGATGAGCAAAAAAAGACAAACCCCAACTCAAATGAAGCATTTGAGTTGGGGTTTGTCGACAGTCTGAAGTCTAAATCATCATGAATGATTTAGACTTTTTTGATTATTGATTTTCTTTTTCCCATTTGTCTACTTCTTCACGTACAATTGGGGCAACTTCTTTCCCATATAATTCGATAGCTCTCATTACGTCGTCATGTGGCATTGAACCGACTGGTACGTGTAACATAAAACGTGTTATTCCAACATTTTTTCGTAAATGTATAATTTTTTCCGCCACATATTTTGGATCACCACAATAAAGAGCACCGTTAAAGCTTCTAGCTGCATCGTAAGACTCGCGAGTATAAGGTGCCCAACCGCGTTCACGACCGATTTTATTAAGAGCATAGGCTGTGGATGGATAAAATTTTTCTGCAGCAATTTCTGTTGTTTCTGCCACAAAACCATGGGAGTGTGATGCTACAGGTAATTTGGATGGATCATGACCGGCTTTTTCAGCTGCTCGTTTATATAATTGTACTAATGGACGGAAGTTTAAAGGACTACCTCCAATAATGGCTAATACAAGTGGTAATCCTAAATATCCTGCACGTGCAACAGATTCAGGGTTTCCTCCAGAGCCTATCCAAACAGGTAATGGATTTTGAACCGCACGAGGATATATTCCTAATCCATTGATAGCTGGGCGATGTTTCCCGCTCCATGTCACTTTTTCTGATTGACAGATTTTTAATAATAAATCTAGTTTTTCTTCAAATAACTCATCATAATCTCTTAAGTTATAGCCGAATAGTGGAAATGATTCGATAAACGATCCTCTTCCAGCCATAATTTCCGCTCGACCATTTGATATCGCATCTACCGTAGCAAAATTTTGATATACACGGACGGGGTCATCCGATGATAAAACAGTTACCGCACTTGTTAATCGGATCTTTTTCGTTCTGGCTGCAGCAGCAGCTAAAATAACAGCAGGTGCCGAAGCAGCATAATCTTCCCTATGATGCTCCCCTACTCCATAAACATCTAATCCAACTTCTTCAGCAAGTACAATTTCTTCTATTACTTCGCGAATTCTTTCCGCATGGCTTTTCACGATCCCAGTTTTGGGATCTGGGGTTGTTTCAACAAACGTTGTTATTCCAAGTTCCATGTAAGGATCCTCCTAATCTTCCATTGTTATAAATGTATTTGTCATTTTCATTCGTCCGTTTTGATCAAAATAGCTTTCATCAAACGTACCTTTTGGAAAAATTAAAGTCCAAGGCATTGAAGTTTTTGGTTTGAGCTGTAATTGTGGTATTGAAATGATATTTTTCGCTAAAATTTTATTTTCTTTTAATAAGGTAATGGTTTTGTCTAATATTGAAAAATCTTCTTTCGTGCCATTATGAATAAGCACAGTCACTAACAAATCTCCTTTATGATTAATTGCTCTCCATAAAGGGGTGCAAAGTAATTCATTTTGCGGAATCATAGACTGTTGAAATGCACGTTCAATTTCGTAACGATCTTGATTGGATATCGTTTTATCCCAAGCCTCTTCAAATACTAAATTTTGCATTTACATCCCTTCTATCGTATAGGTTTACTTCCTATTTTTACATATTTTCAGGAATTTGGCTAATTATTGGTGTACATGCATTTCAATTGAATTTCCTGATGGATCTTTTGTTAACACATATGAATCTTTTTCGATTATCGTAGCTCCTAATTTTTGGATGGATTCGATGGCTTCTTTTCTAGCTTCATCCGATGGATATACGAGCTTAAACGTATGCAACCCAACACTTGTTTCAGCTGGTTTAGGAGCACCAACTCCATTCCATGTATTCAAGCCAATATGGTGGTGATACTTTCCTGTTGAGATAAATAATGCTTGTGATCCATAACGACAAACTACTTCAAAACCGAGACCATTAGTATAGAAGTTTTCAGTTTCTTTTAATTCAGATACATATAAATGAATATGGCCCATAATGGTTTCTGCTGGTAAACCTGTCCACGGCTTATTGTCATGTAATTCAAGCAATTCACGAATATTTAATGGATCTACTGCCATTTCTACTTCATTTCCACGCCATATCCATTCAGAAGGGGGGCGATCTCGATAAATTTCTATTCCGTTTCCATCTGGGTCTAATAAATATAAAGCCTCGCTCACTAAATGATCAGAGGAACCAAATGGTATGCCATTCTCAGTAAAATGATAGATAACATTCGCTAAATCGACGCGATTCGGCAATAAAAGTGCAAAATGATAGAGTCCTGTTGTTTTACCGACCTTAGGTGTAACATTTTCCGGTTGATGAAGGGTCACTAATGGATCAACGTCGTTAGCTGTCAAATGAACAACATTTCCTTCTTTTTGTAAAACTTTTAATCCAATAACATTTTCATAAAAGTATATGGATCTATCTAAATTCATGACTTTAAGATCTACTTTCTCAACATATGTGTGTGGTGGTTGATGGAAATTCATTTATTATTGCCTCCATTTCTTATACTTACCTTTTGTAAGTAACTATATTTTATTTAATTAAGTTTGTCAATTCTTACGTTTTTCTGCTTTGCCAGCTGCTATATTTTAATTTTTTTCTAGCTTTAAAAAATTAACCACCTATTCAAAAAAAAAAAGAAGCAACAGGAAACTACTATCGCTTCTTAATCACTTCATATATTTTTCTTTTCCAATCTAAAAATTGTTCCGATAATAATAATTCTTCTCTTCTTGGACGAACAAATGGAATATGAAACTCCCTAACAATAATCGCTGGTTTGTCAGAAAATACGAAGATTCGATCGGATAAAAATAACGCTTCTTCAATATTATGTGTGACCAATAATATTGTCCTCCTGTTTTCTATCCATATGGATTGCAGCCATTTTTGCATATCCTGTCTCGTAAATTCATCTAATGATGAAAATGGTTCATCTAAACAAATAATCGTTTGAGGACTTAATATACTGCGTAAAAATGATACCCGCTGTTGCATTCCACCCGATAATTCATAGGGATATGCTCGTTCATACCCTTTTAAACCAGCTCGATCTAACATAGTCATCGCTTTTTCTCGTTCGAGTGGGACTTTCGCAATTTCTTGTCCTAATAATAGATTTTCTAAAATCGTTCTCCATGGAAATAATGACGGAGTTTGTGGCATGTAACTGATTGAGCCACGCTTTCCATTAATGTTTTTACCATCTAAAATAATTTCACCTTCGTCTGGATGAATCATCCCACCAATTATTTGAAAAAGAGTACTTTTCCCACTACCTGAAGGTCCAAGAATGGAGACAAATTCACCTTCATTGACGGAAAATGTTATATCTTTTATTACATTTACATGTCCGAATGATTTTTTTACCCCTTTTAATTCTAGTTTATTCATTTCGGTTCCCTTCCTGTGGGTTTCCATTTCACTATTAGTTTTTCAATGAAAACAATGATTGAAAAGAAGATGAAACTAAGCGCCATCACAATAAAAATAGCAACAAATACACGATCCGTTCGAAATGATGAAGATGATAAAGTCATATAAAGACCTAAACCTTTATTAGCTCCTAACCATTCGGAAATGACTGCTCCCATCACACTATAAGTAGCGGATATTTTTAATCCAGAAAATATGGAAGGAAGAGCGTGAATCCTTTCCAATTTCCAAAAGATTTGCATTTTCGTTGCTCCAGCCATTCTCATATATTGCAACAAATCTCGATTCGTTTGTTTAAAACCATCCAAGGCAGCAATCGTAATTGGAAAAAAACATACAAGCGTAATCACAATGATTTTTGGTAACATACCAAATCCAAACCAGATTACAAGTAATGGTGCCAATACGATAATTGGGACGTTTTGCGATATAATTAATAATGGATAAAACATTTGTTTAAGAAATGGTATTAAATGAAGGATTGTTGCGACTAACAATCCAATCGTACTCCCGATGATCAACCCTGTGATCGATAATCGGACAGTTGGTAAAATATGGACGGAAACCGTTTCCCATCCGTTATATAGTTCATGAAAAATCGTACTTGGTGCTGGAAGGATCCATTTTTCAATATTGAAAATGGCTACACATCCTTCCCATAATAATCCGAACGAAATCACTGTTATGAAAGGAAGCCAGCTTCTTTTCATTCGATTCACCGATATTTTTCAGTTAGCTTATCCATGGAGGCACCGGATGGTTGATAGAAAATTTTAATTTGTGAAATTACACTTGGACATCCTAATTCGATCATTCGTTGATTCATTTTTTCAATGACTTTTAATAATTCGGTTAGTTCCCCTTCCATAGTTGTTTCTAACGGATTCACTTGATATTTTACTCCCGAATTTATTATTACTTGAATGGCTTCATCAATAAAAGGGATCGTGTCTTCACCATTTTTCGTTTTTGGTATGATTTGAATGCTAACTAAAGCGTTTGACATCATCTTACCTCCTAATTATTCTGGTAAAAATTCATTCGTAAATGCTTTATCAATTTCTGGTTTTTTCTCCAATAATCCATGTTCATACATCCAGTTTGTATAATTTTCCCAAACTATTAATTTTTGCTCTCCCCATCGTGGGGCATCATCTTTATACTTTGGAGAAAGCCATTTTTGGCTAGCTTTCACAAGTTTTTCATCCAGTTCAGGAACATGTTTGATGAGTATTTCTGCCGCATTATCTGGGTTGTCAATCGCAAATTCATACCCTTTAGAAACAGCTTTTAAAAATTTTCGAATCGTTTCCGGATGTTCTTGAATGTAAGATTCACTTGTTGTAATTACAGGTGTATAGTAATCGAGCTTTTCACTATAATCGGTTAAGTAAATCATGTTGATGGGTTCGTTTCTAAGTTCAGCTTCTACTCCCGTCCACCCATAGTAAATCCATGCAAAATCAATATCACGTTTAGATGCAGTGAAAAA
This sequence comes from Bacillus sp. JST-5, assembly GCF_057747715.1. Taxonomy (NCBI): domain Bacteria; kingdom Bacillati; phylum Bacillota; class Bacilli; order Caryophanales; family Bacillaceae; genus Bacillus; species Bacillus sp. JST-5. The sequence goes on from NZ_JBYLHW010000034.1 coordinate 4,939, forward strand.
GTCAGCGTCTCCAATATTGATGATGTTTACCTTTTCTACATCTGCGTCGACTTGTTTCATCAGTGAATCTATGACTGCTTTTTCAACAGGTGCACCCCATCCTCCATATGTTTTTCCTTCGAAATCTTTAGGTGATGTAATGTTTTTTTCTTTTAATGAGGCAAATCCTGATGTGTTATGTTGAATGATGGCTGCAATCGATACAATTGGAATGCCTTGAACTCGTGCTTCCGTAATTCCTTCTTGATAACTGATTCCAAATTCAGCCTTTTTAGAAGCAACTAAAGTATCTGCACCAGCTTCAGTTGGTAACATGATTTCCACATCTAATCCTTCTTCTTGGAAATAACCTTTTTCTTTCGCTACATATAATCCTGTATGATTCGTATTTGGTGTCCAATCAAGAACAATCCTCACTTTTTCAAGTTGGGACCTATCGTCTTGTTCTAATTGTCCATTCGTTGACGAACATCCTCCAAGCAATAAAATCGTGATGATAAGATAGAAAAACTTTTTCATGTAAAATTCCTCCTTCAACTTTTGTCAATTACTAGATTGAAGGGAACATAAAAAGCGCCCTGGTAGACACACCTAGGGCGCATATGAAGAGTCATCATATGTATTTTCTCTATGTTCCCTACGCTGGTCTTAACCAGATCAGGTTCAAAGGGTTAGTATCTTACGGATACACTCTCAACCGGCAACACCGGTTCCCCCACAACTTTTTGTATGAAGTTTTTCCTCCTTTACTATTACATATGATACATGTTTCTGCAAGACTTTTTCTATCAATCTAAAGGAAAATTTCAACGACCGGTCGAATATCCTTTTATAAGGAGGGAAAAAGAAATGAATATTTGTAAATTCTGTTCTAAAAAAATATCCCGGAGTTATTTACTATATCGTACCTTGTTTGTGAAACAATATCCCATAAAATGCCCAAATTGTCATTCAAACTTGTATTTGACGAAAAAATCTTTAAAAATTTCTTTTGGAAACATTGTTTTTTTAATTATTTCTATTATCGGTACAGCCATTTTACATTTATGGAAATACTTTGGATTTTTTTTGACCGGTTTTGTCATCTATCTATTTTTTATATACCCATCACTTATTCGTCTGACTCATGAAGAGGAAGAAATGTATTAATTTAATAGATTTTGAGTAACGCTACTTTTGAATGAGAGAAATATCACCTGTCCCTGATTTTAATTGGATTGTATATTTCCCATCCATTTGCGCAAAATGCTTGTCCAAGTTTGTTTCAATAACACCTAAACTTGTTTGAATATCAAGTTTGGCATCGATATTTTCATAACAAAGATACGTGTTAATATCTCCACTTCCACTATTGATAAAAATGTTAGATTCATGAATCATTTCAACCATCACATCGCCTGCACCTGTATGAGCAGACAAATTTCCGATGAATGATAGTAATTGTATATCTCCACTAGAATTAGATGCTTCCCCATTGACAGTCTGAATCTTTTCCCCTCTAATATCGCCGGAACTTGATTTTGTTTTCAATTCATTCGTCTGACATTGGTTGATTTCAATATCTCCAGAGGAAGACGATATTTCCACCATATCGCTATAACATTCGAATAATTCTATATCTCCTGATGCACTGAAACTATGAATATTCCCGTATAGATTCTTTCCGTTGATATCTCCAGAAGCATTTTTTAATACAATGTTTTCAGCATGTATAAAATGAATGTATTGGTCTCCGGAACTTGATTCTGATTGTAAATGATTTGAAGTAATATTTGAGATATGTAAATCTCCTGATCCGCTTTTAATATTTAGTTTTGATAGGATAAGCCCGTCCACGTCAATATCGCCAGATTTTGTTATAATTTGTATATCACTTGCTATATCTTTTGGTAAAACTATTTTTAATGTACAAGATGTAATAGAGTTTAAGAATCCTGTAAAAATAATGCTTTTTTCTAATTTTGCTTCAATCATTAAATGTTCGTCTTGAGTATTTACATATAATTCCGGTCCTTCTTCATAAGTCTCTAATATGACTTCTATTCGACTTTCTTTATGAACATATATTTCAACATCTGATATGTCGGTTTCGATTGAAAGACCCATTAATTTTTTTACTTCCACCGATTCTTTTTCAATCCGCTTTTCAATTTTTTTCTGAAAACTATCTTTAATAATTTGAAAGATTCTCGTTTTGGACATATTCAGTCACCTCTAATCTTTTTTATAAAATTATTGTAATTTTTCTAAAAGATTTGTAGTACATGCTATAGGGTGAATGACACTCCGTCTGGAGGCGGATATTTTCCATTCATCTATAACCTTTTATAAGAAATTTTTAGATTGTTCATTTAGGTCAGTATAGATAAAATGAAACTTAATGAGAAATAGATTCGTAATAACAGATAAATAGTTTATACCGATGGAAAGGGTGTTCATTTTTGGGGTTATTCATTCATATTGAGGAAGCTGGGTATGAAAAAAACGAACCGATTTTAGAAAACATTCATTTTTCCGTCAATGGTCATGAGCTCGTTGGTTTAATCGGGCCGAACGGAGCTGGAAAAAGTACAACAATTAAGGCGATTCTCGGGATATTAAAACATGTAAAAGGTGAAATTACCGTCCCTTCTTATTCTTACATTCCGGAACGTCCAATTTTTTTTGACCGACTAACTTTATGGGAGCATATTGAATTTTTGTATTCTACGTTAACTGTAAATGAGAAAGAATTTTTCAATGATGCTGAGGAATTAGTTCGTTTATTTAAGATGGATCAAGTAAAGCATCATTATCCCGATCATTTTTCCAAAGGAATGCAGCAAAAAATGATGCTCATTTTAGCATTTTTGAAAAAGCCGGATTTATATATTATTGATGAACCATTTATGGGCTTGGATCCGAAATCGGTGAAAAAATTACAACTGTTGTTGGAAGAAGAAAAACGTCGTGGAGCTGCGATATTAATGTCTACACATGTTTTAGATTCAGCGGAAAAAATGTGTGATCGATTTGTTTTTATTACCGATGGAAAATTATTGGCACAAGGAACATTGGAAGATATTCGGCAATTAAGTGGTTTAAAGGACGGTTCGTTGCTAGATTGTTTTGATATTTTAATTGAGAGTGAAGAACAATGACAGGAAGTCAGTTATTTTTGCAACGATGGAAAAATGAATGGAATTTTAAGTTTAGTATCATTCGTTCAGTGATTGATTGGACCATTTTTCTATATTTATTAATTCCAGGAATATTCTTTTTTGCGATCTTTTATAAAGAATTTTGGTTACATCCCTCCTCCTATTGGATGGATTTTATCCCATTTTGGGGCTTATTGGGAATCATGGTCATGTTAAATACAGGAGGGAATATTCGAACGTTTCAACACGAGGCAGATGCCCTTCATCTTTTACAAGAAAATCGCTTGCTTTTTACGTTAAAAACTTATGGTTTAATGACTACTCTATTAAATTCATTGATTACGACTGGAATCATCATTGGAATAGCATTACCTGTTCTTTTACATATTTATCATTTAAATCCGGTTGACATCTGTTCTTTATTTATCAATCTATTTGCGACGAAACTGTTGATCTTAACGTTAAGGAAGATGATTCATCATAAAATCATAAAACGTTTCATGATATTTATCTCAATCCTTATAATCATTTTTATTATTTATGTTCTTCCATTTTATTTAACTGGCATTATCGGGTTATTAGGTAGTATTATGTTAATATCTTTCCTTAGTTTAAAAGTAAATAAAAACCGTTATTTATTTATGAGAGAGTTGGAGATTGAACAAGAGGAACGGAACAAATATATTCAATGGATATATCAATTTTCTTCTGAAATTGAAAAAGAATCGGTTCTTTATCGAAAAAAACCGCTTTTATTGTTTAGAAACTCAGCAAGGATTTTTCAAGTAAGAAATGAAGAAACTGGGCTTCTCGAACTATTATTAAAATCATTTTTACGAAATCGGCAATATGTTATGTCCTATTATCGCATGTTAGCTATTAGTTGTGTTGCTATTTTTCTATCTCCGTTATGGATAAAATGGCTATTGTATATTGCGTATTTTTTCTTCATTGACTTTTGGATTAGTCATATTGTTAAGAAAAGTTTACACCACCCTTTTTTCAAACTGGTAACGGTAAAAGAAGATGTAAAACTTTTAGTGACTCATCGATTTCAAAAAATGGTTCGTTTACCAGGGATATTGATTATTGGTGGGCTTGTAGTTGTTTTTAGTTTGTTAAAACTGATTGAATATTTGATTTTTTAGGGTGATAAATGATGACATTTAAAGCAAAGAGAGACCGTTTCTTCATGAGTATTATTTATTTCATTATAATAATAATTTTGTTTGTGACATTTGCCCCTGTACTTATCATTGGTTATATGGAAGATAAAATAGAATTTTTGCCCCTACTTGTTTTATTTTTAATTGATTTAATAACCGTCGTGTTTATCTTGTGGATCATTTATGATATGAAATATATTTTCTATGACGATTATTTGTTCGTGAAAGGTGGACCATTTCGCAGTAAAATTCCTTATTCTAAAATTACCGGATTTCGCGAAACGAAAAACATTTGGATTGGTTATCGATTATGCTCTTCAAAAGACGCGTTAGAAATCTTTTATACAACAGGACTAATGGGAAGTGTCATTATATCACCAGAGAATAAAGAAAAATTTATGGAAGAGTTAGAAAAAAGGATGAATAAAAGCTGATCGACATTGATCAGCTTTTTGTCATTTATTCTTTTTTTGCAATTTTCTAATGAATTTGGAAGGGTTAAAAGGCTCCAGAGCCTCCACCACCTCCCCCAACTCCTCCACTTGAAGTTGAAGTCGTACTGCTTGAATAAGAAGTTAGTTTGTCCGCATGATGGAACGCATCCATTAAGTATATAGTATTGAAATACATGTATGGATGTTCTCCACTTGCATGAAGTGAAGTCCGAATACGATTCATAAACGGTTCAAAATATTTTTTAAAAGCTTTGTCTTCCACACTTATCCCATAAGCAATGAATCGAGTTTGTTCATGTCTTGGCAATCCATTCCAATCGTCTTCCGTTAAAGATGGAAATCTTTCTTTCACAAGTTTCCATTCTTCTTGGATGATTAATCCCACCTCGTTTTTCGTTACGTAAAATATCGCAAACATTAGTAAAGAAACTGCTGATATGATGGAAATCGTTAATGCAGCATAAAGTTCATACATCCCGAAAAAGATGGCTGTTACACCAATGAATATGCTTGTAATCCCTAATGCCCATCGTGTTTGCAAATGCTTATCATATAAATCTTTTTCTTTTAGTTCTATAGAAATTTCTTGTTTCCATTTGTGGATGGATTCTTGATAACTTTGAATATTTTTTTTATCTTCGAGATAGTCTTGAATATCTGTTAAGCGAAATACCTTCCCATCTCCTATTTTGTCAAATAATAACGTTAATAAAGTTTGTTCATGCATGTGGCTCGTTTGACGATGAATTAATGTAAACGTATCTTCATCCATTTGTTGAATATTTCCATTTCGAATTAGATCAAATATGGCAGCAGGAATCATACTTGCTGAAAATATTTTATTATTAGTGAAAAAAATGGTTGCTGGAATACTTAATTTTTCTTCAGGAATATAAAAATTGCGTTCGAGTAAAAATTCTCGAATCCTTTTGGCGGCAGAACGGGATGATTGGATGGCGAGTGTATAGACACCGACAACTAAAAGAATAACAATGGGAATAAACACCATACTTACATTCTTCCAAAACTGCTGCTTTTCTTGAAAATTTTTATATTCTGCCATTAACTTATTCTTTTCCGCTAGAAATTCATCACGAATCGTCCCATGGTTTTCTTTTAATTGAGAGAATAAAGAACCGTCATAAATCACTCGGATATCTCCATTTTTCCCATTTGCTACTTTCCCGAAATTGAAGCGAACTATTCCGTCTTCTTCGATTTTTTCTTTATTAAAGGCTGTATCGTAGCCAAGTGCTAGAACGTTGTCTGTTTTGCTAGGGGGATGTATTGTAATGGTTAAATTTTCATAAGTAGATTTATTTCTCTTATCAAAGAATGGCCAATAAAACTGTGCGCCATCGCTGAATTTTTCAATCGCATTTTCGATCGAATAATGAATTTCAATCGTAACCGTTTCTTCTTTACCTTTTCGATAGATTTTATATAAATCGTTTTCTTTTTCTATTTTTAATGGTTGACCATTTTCAAAAGCTTGTAAGTCTTTGATGAATGTCCCTTTTTTCGGAATAATTTCTCTTGTTATTCCGTTAAATTCACTTTCAAAATCATAAGTAAATTTCTCAATTACTTTAACGTTTCCGTTTGGCTGCAGATACGCATCAATGGTTACCTTTGAAATATCAAATTCCACGGCGTATGCTTTTATTGGAATCAAAAATAATATGAGGAAAAAAAGACATGTTAACAAGAAATTCTTCCGTTTCATATTCATCACCCTACTATTATGTACGAATATACCCTAGAAAAGTTTCCAATCATATAAGAAAAGTTTTTTTCATATTTGAGTAAGATCATTCTCAAATTAGTTTTTAGTTGATAATCTTCTCTTATTCTCCAATCAATCTATCATTTTTAATATTTCTAAGATCTAATAATATTCATACATAAATGAAACAGTAGTTTAAGAATGTTGATTATGATAGAATTTTTTTAACAGGTTATAAAGGGGGACAAGCGTTGGGGTCGTTTGTTAAATTTATTTATTATACTTGTTGTGCTCTTTTTTTCCTTATCTTTCTAAAAGTGTTAACAGAACTATTTCATTATTTGATTTCATCTGAGAACGAAATTCTTATGACTATTACTAATATTATTTCTATTATTCTTGCCATCATTTTATCGTTTACTACAGTAAACAAAATTTTCGGTGTCAAGAAAGGACAAAACGAACATCGAAAGAGCTAATTTACAAAAAAATTCCACCGCACAATCGAATGTACGGTGGAATTTATATGCAATTATCCTTCCAAATTCTTCTCCACTTCTTTTATAAACTTTCCTTTTTTCGCAAAATATTCCGGATGTGCTTTCATTAAGACCGTTTTTCTTAATAAATATAATGTGAAAGTAAATGAAAGAATACTAGTGACAATCATTACCCATTTTGGATTCAACAAGTCAAATAATAATCCATATAAGAAAATACCAAATGGTACAAGAGCGGACGAAATCGTTTCGACCGTCCCTATAATTCTTCCTCTATAATTCTCTGAGATCATTTTTAGTAATTTGACGGCTGTTGGTGTATTCATGAGAGATATAAGGCCGCCTAATAAAAATGACCATATGATGTAGTAAGGAAATAAAATAGGATTCGGGAAAGTATAAAATAACGGAATAATCATTACCGTAAATTGAATGCTTAACAATAAAATTGTTTTTTTAGCAAGAATAAATGGATACTCAAATTCTTTTCTTATTGATAAATAAAGCGCCGTTAAAATCATTCCAACTGAAAAAGATGATTGTACAATTCCATATTGATAACTGCTTAATTGAAGTTCATTCACTAAAATGAATGGCATTCCAACTTGAATAGATGTGAAGAAAAAGCTTATAAAAATAGATGTAGATGCTAGACTGATCAGCAATACATTCTTTTTTACATAATGGAAGCTATCAATGAAATTCGAAATAAATCCTTTCTTTTGTGAATCTTGTTTAGTTTTTTTCTCAACATTAGAATTCACATGAAAGTCTAAGGATAAATCGAGAATCAAAGCAATGGTATAACAGATGATGAATAAAATTAAAAATGCATTTAACGGGAAATACGCATATAAAATTCCTCCGATTACAGGTCCTAGAATACTACCAATATTTTTGGATGCATCGCTTAAGGCAAATGCTTTTTGTGTACGCTTTTCATCTATTAAATTCATGACTGACGATGTAAAGGTAACGGAATTAAATAAAGAGGCGATCGATAACAGAATCGTTGTTAAATATATGAATGTGATTGTTATTTGATCGAAAAAACTAGCTGTTAATAGTCCTAGTACAGAAAGAAGAGAGAGAAGTTGAGATAAAACAATAATCAACTTTTTAGAATATAGATCAGCGGCATAGCCTGCGTATGGGGAGAGAATAATCCTCGGCACACTACTACATAAAAAATTGATCGCAAAGTTCGTCGCAGATCCAGTTATTGTTAATACATATAAACTGATCCCAAATGAATAAGTACTCCATCCCATATTTGAAATAATCTTACTTATTACAAACGTAATTAAATTATACGTAGCTCTTTTATAAGTTTGATCATTCATATTTTCACCATACCCCGTTCAAATAGAAAATATTTTAACTATGTAAGGTCTTGGTGGATATTTTTAAAATAACATAACCATTTTTTACTATCAATAGGATTAAATGGGTATATTAGATTGATTGATAAAAAGCTTCATCATAATAGTTAAAATGCGTGCTTGAGTATAAAATCTCAAACACGCATAAATGATTAATGAAATTTATGATTTTTAATATAAGTATAATAACTGCTAACGCTTACCTTTAGAGTTTTGCACATAAGGGAAATCGGATAAGTTTGCCTTTCACGATGAATCCATTCATATTTTAATGATTTTTGACGAACTCTTTGAACTTTTTTAAGATCTCGTTCTCCTTTTTCAATCGTTGGATTTCACGTTCCATTGATTTGATTTGTTCTTTGTAATCATCAATCGTTTGAAATTGAATCCGATGATCAATCAGTCCTTTTTTTCCCTCTTTCTCAAACTTATGCATCCATTTGTAAATTGTATCTCGATGGACATGTAGTTCTTTAGCAACTTTTGAAACTGGTTGATGTTCGTCAAGAATCTTATGAATGGCTTCTAATTTTTCATCTAACGTATGATGGGTTGACAAGAAATTGACCTCCACTGAATTAATAGTATTTTTTAAAATAATTACCATAATCATCAATGATTAGCAATTATTTTGCTCTAGAGATTTTTACTTATAATTAATTTCATCACTTCGGATGTTCCACCATAGATTCGTTGAACACGTGCATCAATGTAAGCACGTGAAACTGGATATTCAACCATATAACCATAACCACCATGGAGCTGAAGACATTGGTCGATTAACTTCCCTTGTGCTTCTGTACAAGAGAGTTTAGCCATGCTAGCTGTTACAGTATCTAATTTGTCTTCCATCATTAGTTCAATACATTCATTTACAAATGATCGGTGAATTCTTGTCAATGTTTTTAATTCGGCTAACACAAACTTCGTATTTTGAAATTGGTCTAGAGTTTTTCCAAACAATTCTCTTTCCTTAACATATTGAATAGTTCTCTCTAAAATCCCTTCCATTGAACCAACAGCACTAACCGCTAATATTAATCGTTCTCTTGGGAGTTCATTCATTAAATATTCAAATCCTCTATTTTTTTCTCCTAAAATAGCAGATTCTGATAACACAATATCTTCGAAAAATAATTCTGAGGTATCACATGCGTGAAGACCGATTTTTTCTAGATTTTTTCCTCGATTAAAGCCTTCTAGTTTTGTATCAACAAGAAATAATGAAATGCCTTTTGAAGGTTTTTGCTGAAAGTCTGTTCTGGCTGCAACAATTAAAAAGTCACATTGCTGTCCATTTGTAATAAATGTTTTTTGACCGTTTAATATATATTTCTTTTTTTCGTCATCGTACTTCGCATGCGTTTTGATTCCTTGAAGATCACTTCCAGCATGTGGCTCTGTCATGGCAATGGCTCCAATTAGCTCCCCTTTAGCCATTTTCGGTAAATAATATGATTTTTGCTCTTCAGTGCCATAGTTATGGATATAGTGAGCAACAATTTGGTCATGTACAGCTAAGTTTGCTGCTAAAGAATTGAAATTCATTTTGCTTAATTCTTCGACAATCACGGCAGAAAATAGGTATGGAGCTCCTAATCCTCCATACTTTTCCGGAATATCAATTAATAAAAAACCATTATTACCAAGTTTTTTCCATATTTCTTTTGGGATAATTCCATCTTTTTCCCATTGGGAATAATAAGGTTCGATTTCTGCTTTTGCAAATTCTCGAACACTGCTTCTTAACATGAGTATTTCATTACTGTTCAATAATTCTTTTATACTCACTCCACGTCCTCCTTAACTGTTTCCAGTTATTCATCAATCCTTGTTTTTGCCCTTTCAAATTCTTCTTTCAATTCTGCGACAATTTCTTCGATTGTTTGGATTTTCTTTACTGATCCAACACCATGACCAGCACTCCAAAAATCACGCCATGCTCTTAATTCTGATTGATTGCGTAAGTCTATTTTTTCCCCTTTTTTTAATTTTTCTAGATTCATTCCTGCCTTTAATAAACTTGGAATTAGAAAGTTTGCATGAATTCCGCTAATGGACGGAGTGTACATAATATCTTCAATTGTAGCGTCTATGACCATTTCTTTGTAATCTTTAGAGGCTGCACTTTCTTCAGAAGCAATAAATCTAGTACCCATATAAACGAGGTCAGCGCCTAAAATTTTCGCTGCAAGGATATCTTCTCCTTTAGAAATGGCTCCACCTAATATGATTGGCCCGTTCCAAAACTTTCTCACTTCATGATAAAAAGCAAAAGGATGAAGGGTTCCCCCATGTCCTCCGGCACCATTTGTAATTAATATTAAACCGTCTGTTCCTTTTTCAATCGCTTTTTTAGCAAACGATGGATTAATGACGTCGGATAATACCATTCCACCATAGGAATGTACAATTTTCACGACTGGACTAGGATCTCCTAAAGAGGTAATAACAATTGGGGGCTGATGTTTTTCAATTAGTCGTAAATCTTCCTCATACCTTTTATTATGTGGTTTATGACATATAAAATTGACTGCCCATGGGGCGATTTTTTTATTAGGATGTTGTCGTTTGCTTAATTCTAATTTCTCTCGAATTATTCCCATCCACTCGTCTAAAATTTCCTTTGTTCTTGCATTCAAAACGGGGAAGGATCCAATAATTCCAGATTCACAAGCTTGAATGACCATTGCAGGGTTTGAGATTAAAAACATTGGTGCCATGATGACAGGCAATTCTAATGAATGTTTCCATTTATGTAGTACGTCCATTTTTCTCATTCCTTTTTAATATTTTCTCATTATGTTCTCCTAGTTTAGGAGCTTTTGATTTTATTAATGGTTTTGAATGTTGTAATTTGATTGGATTGGCTATCGTAGTAATTCCATTAATCGATTGAAAGATCTCTCGACATTGAATATGTGGGTCCTTTATTAACTCTTCCAAATTAACAAGCGGAGTCACACAACAATCTTCCTCTTGAAAAATTTTCTTCCATTCCTCTATCGTATTTTTATACAGAATGGATTGAATTTCTTGTATTAATGTTTTTTGTCTTTCTATCGGTGCATAAAGTAAAGGAATCAAATCGGGTCGACTTATGGTCCTGCAAAACTTTTCCCAAAATTTTGGTTCCATGGCACAAACAGAAAGATATCGACCATCTTTTGTTTCGTAAATTTGATAACAAGCATAACCTCCATTTAATAGTTCTTCTTCTTGTTCTACTTTTTCTCCAACTAAAAACTTTGGAAGATTTAATGGTAAAAGCGATAATACTCCGTCTAACATCGATATATCGATGAATTCGCCTTTTTTTGTTTTTTCTCGATTCAATAAGGCTAGTAAAATACCAACAATTGCCGGATAAGCACCGCCAGCTAGATCAGCAATTTGAATGGCGTGTATATCCGGTTTTTCTCCTTTTTTCCCCATCATTGATAGAGCACCAGATTGACTTAAAAAGTTTAGATCATGCCCAGCATTATTTTTGTACGGCCCAGTCTGACCATAACCCGTAATGGAACAATAAATCAGTCTAGGGTTTACAGTTTTTAAAGTTTCATAATCTAAATTCAGCCGTTTCATTACATCAGGGCGGAAGGATTCAACAAGGACGTCTGCAGATTGAACTAAGGAGAGAAATTGAAGATAATCCTCTTTAATTTTTAAATCTAACGTCACACTTTTCTTATTCCGGTTTAATGTGTGAAAATAAGCACTCATCCCTTCTGAAAGAGGATCAAAATAACGTAAATAATCTCCCTTCTTCGGATCTTCAATTTTAATTACTTCTGCTCCGAAATCAGCAAGGATCATTGTACAGAAAGGGCCGGGCAATAATCGAGTTAAGTCTAGCACTCTAATATTCTCGAGAGGATATGACAAAATCTTTTCCTCCTTATACATCTTCTAATCTTTCAATAATGGTTGCATTCGCCGTACCGTGTCCTTCACACATCGTTTGTAACCCATACTTTCCACCAGTTCTTTCTAATTCATGCATAAGTGTAACCATAAGTCTAGCACCACTCGCCCCAAGTGGATGTCCGAGTGAAATGGCTCCTCCATTTGGATTCAATTTGTTTGGATCTGCACCTGTTTCTTTTAACCAAGCTAGTGGCACACTGGCAAAAGCTTCATTCACTTCGAAAACGTCAATATCTGAAATTTTTAACCCGGCTCGTTTCAAAACGTCTTCTGTAGCAGGTATGGGACCTAATAACATTAGTGTTGGATCTGACCCAACAACACTTCTAGCAACTATTCGAAATCTTGGTTTGAGACCTAACTCACGGGCTTTCTCTCGTGACATAATGAGTACAGCTGCTGCCCCATCACTGATTTGGCTAGAATTCCCTGCTGTAATTTTTCCTGATTCCTGAAAAGCCGGTTTTAATTCAGCTAATTTGGTTAAATTGGTGTCTTCACGTGGACATTCATCCTTTGAAAAAAGTTCAAACGTACCCTCTTCTTTTTGGATGTTTACCGGTACAATTTCACATTCGAAATGTCCATTTTTTTGTGCATTCAAAGATTTTTCATGACTTTGAAGGGAAAATTCATCCATTTGCGCTCGAGAAAATGAATAAAGATTGGCAATGCGTTCAGCGGAAATTCCTTGATGAATCATTTCATACTTTTTCGTTAATTGTTGACTAAAGGTTACATCTTTGCGATTGGAATACATAGGAACTCTTGACATACTTTCAATACCAGCAGCAATTACCACATCCATATCACCGCTGATGATTGCTTGAGCAGCAAAATGAATCGCTTGTTGACTGGAACCACATTGACGATCAATCGTTGTTCCAGGTACTGTAATTGGATAACCAGCTATTAATGCCGCTTGACGGGCAATATTAAACGATTGTTCTCCATATTGTGTGACACAACCCATAATGACATCATCAATGATGGATGGATGAATATTGGTTCTTTTTACTAACTCTGCAAGAGGGATAGAGGCTAAATCTTCTGCGCGGATGTTGCTTAACGATCCATTCTTTTTTCCAATGGGCGTTCTTACACCTTCAACAATCACGGCTTCTCTCATCTTTTCATCCTCGCTTTTATTATTTTGGTTGCATACGGATCGCTCCGTCTAAACGAATCGTTTCACCGTTTAACATTGGATTTTCTATGATACTTTTAACTAATTGAGCATATTCACTAGGTCGACCTAATCTTGATGGAAACGGTGTCATTTCTCCTAATGCTTTTTTTGCTTTCTCTGGTAATGAATTAAAAAGTGGAGTTTCAAATAAACCAGGGGCAATTGTCATGACACGAATTCCTAAGTTTGATAAATCCCTTGCTATTGGAAGCGTCATTCCTACAATTCCTGCTTTTGAGGCACTATAAGCAGCTTGGCCGATTTGTCCATCGAAGGCAGCAACCGATGCTGTATTAATGATGACCCCTCGTTCAAGATCAGAATTCGGTTCATTTTCCGCCATTTTCTCAACAGCAAGTCGAATGACGTTAAATGTCCCTATGAGATTCACTTCAATCACTTTTGCAAACGATTGCAACGAATGGGCCCCTTTTTTTCCTAACGTTTTCTCTGCAATGGCAATACCTGCACAGTTTACAACAATTTCTATGTGACCAAATGTTTCTATCGTTTTTCCAATAGCAGACTGTACATCTTCTTCATCAGCTACATTCGTTTTAATAAACAGCAAATTATCTCCTAATTCTAGCTGAAGTTTGTTCCCTTTTTCTTCAGAAAGATCAAAGATGGCAGCTTTTCCTCCATGATTAACAATCATTTGTGCGGTTGCTTCTCCTAGACCAGATGCACCCCCAGTAATAATTGCCACACTATTCTCGACCTTCATCCAAACCTCTTCCTCCTTTGATAAATAGTTATTGTATTGGTTGATAGAACATGCGCATTAAATATTCAGAAATGGTTTCTGCCATTTCTTTTATAGACTTTGTACCATTAGGAGAATACCATTGAAGTACTTGATTCATGGCTCCTAAAATTAAGTTTCTTGCGATTTTAATATTCAAAGGATAGAAATAATTTTGCTGTATGCCTTCTTGGATCAACTTGTCGTAAAAGGCGCTATATTTATCCATGAGTTGTAATAAGGTGGATTGTTGTTCGTCCGTGAAGTAAATTTCAGGTTTCACCATTAATTCAAAGCTAGCACGAGTCTGGAGGATATATTCAATATGAGTGGTAATTGCACATCTTAATTTTTCGTCGGCGGGAAGCTCTTGTTGGAGAATTTCTTGCATGTATTGATTACATTTAGAAAGAAGCATTTGTTGCATCTGGAACAGTAGGTCTTGTTTATCTTTGAAGTAGTAATAAACGGAGCCTTTAGTCATGAACAGTTTTGCTGCGATGTCTTCCATTGTCGCCCCGCTATACCCTTTTTCTGCGAATACTTCAATAGCTGCTTGAATCATCTCCTCCTTTTTTTTGTCAAGTCTTTGTTTTCGGAATGACATCATCATCCCATCCTTTTCTAATAGTTGCTTCTTATAGTTTTAAAATAATATTTAAATTTTGAACGTGTGTTCAAAAATATTATCGCAAATCGAAAATTATTTGTAAACAATATTCAGAAAACATTAAAAGTTTTTAATATTTTTGTTGTATTAACGAATCTTTATATGTTTTAAACCATGTTAAATGAAAGTGATACAGTTAAAACGATTTACGGAAAATATAATTAAAAAAACCCCTATCCTTTTTCAGGTTTACAGGGTTTAGTGATAAAGTTTACTATTTTTTTATATTTGATTGGTTTACATTTATTCATTTTCACCTGCTGTTTGGATGATCTGTTCGCGTTGATTTCTTAAGTTAAGTAATCGTTTGTCTAATTCTTGCTTTTGCCAATTTATATCGTTTAAAACATTAGTTACTTTATAAGAAGTTTTATTAATATTATCAATGGTTTTGTTAATTTTATTATGAATGGACCAATCAACAAAAATATTGTCAAAGAAATAATCGGCAAACGTTAAAAAAGACCCAATTTCTAATGGGTTGTCCATATAAATTTTAATGTCATTAAGTTCAACTTTAAATTGATCTAAAGCATGTTGAAGTTGTTGAATAATTGATCTAGCATCATCAATTTTTCCGTGTTTGATAGATGTTGTAATCAGTCCTCCTCCAAACATATCTAATGTGGACCAACTGCTAGTACTTTCTAATTTTGCTCTTGCTTTTTCGATTAATTTTTTTACTTTATTTCCAACGCCAATTGCCTCATCAAATTCTTTTATTTGTATAAGAAGTTCTGTTTCCTCATTATAAAGCCTATCTAATTCTTCCGACCATTTCGGATTGTACATATATAATTTTTGTTCTTTTTCTTTTAATAAATTTTCATATTCTTCTTCAATAAAAGATACAGATTGTAATTTCTCCTTATATTCTTCCATTTCTTTTTTTAATTCTTCTATTTCTCTTGTTTTAGCTTCATATTTAAATTTTGCTTTTATTTCTTCTTGTTGTTCTTGATCGAGTTTTTCTAACTTACGTCCTGTTATAGTGTAAAAGAAGTTTGACAAACTGATGGATTCTAATTTTTCTACATCTCTTTTTTCTTTTAACCATTGATATTTTAATTGTTTCACTTCTACCATTCGTTGATCATAAATCAATTGTAATTCGGTTAAATGCTGCTCCCATTTTTTCTTATATCTTAATTTTTCTCGGACATCTCTCAATTTTTTATTGATGTCTTTAAACATAACCCATCCCCCCAGATTTTTTCACCTACCCTTGTTATTTAATATTTTTACGTAAATAGAACAGAAAAAGTTTCGCTAATAAAATCTGATTAACTATTCGCTTTTATTTCATTTTCTTACTCTTTAATTTCTAAATTCCATTTATCTCGTGTACTATACAAAATTTCGCGTACTAATTTTGAAAAGGAATCTTTATTTTGAATGATTTCTTGTTCTAACTCTTTTAAATCTGTTTTTAATTTTTGAACTACCTATTTTTTTTCGATAGATAAATATTCGTATATTTTCTCATGAATTATCAATTTTTTCTGTCCATCACTTCTCGTTTGAAAAATCATTTATCATTGCTATTTGCAAATTTCTTCTAAATGGCACATCAATACATGTTTTATCTTTTTTTCTGTAAGTCTCTCTGGGTCTATAATGGCATGAATGGCTAGTCCATCAATTAAAGCGTATAATCGCTCAATCTCAACATCTTTGTCTAACTCTTCCTTTAACATATTTTCAGCTTCGAGAAATGCCATAAGACGAGTAATTCCTTCAAAAATTCCGTCTTGATTTTGTAAAGAATTTTGTCCTTTAAAATATAAAATGAATTCAAGCCAAACTTCCATTTCTATTTTCTTAATGTCATTTGTAGGGAGAAGCTCCAATAACATTTGGATTATTTTTTCCTTTGGTGGCAAGTTACTTAAAGCAATATTTAACACTCTTTTCTTCACTCGTTCTTTTACAAGTTCCATCGCATAAATAAGCAAGTCTTCATGGGAAGAAAAATAATATCTTAATGCCCCTAAAGATAAGCCTGCTTCTTTTGCTATATTTCTAACCGTCGCTCCTTTCATTCCTTGCTTTAAGATCACTCGCCAAGCAGCTTCTGCAATAATTTCTTTTCTTTTTTCATGGTCAACGATTTTTGGCATATTACCATTTTATCAAAAAATATTAAAAAATACACTTGTATTAAATAAATATGTTTGCTATATTTTTTAATACAGTTGTATTATAAAGGGAGAGATAAAATGAACTGGGTTGTATGGTTAATTATTGCTTGTGAAATTGGCTTTTGGGTATTTATTATTTCTGGATTGTTCGTAAGATACATCTTAAAAAAACAAACTTTAGGACTGTTTTTATTAGCGATGTCACCTGTTGTAGATTTCATTTTATTAGTCGCAACGGCTTATGATTTATATCAAGGAGCAACGGCAACGATAGCACACGGTTTAGCAGCGGTTTATATTGGTGTCTCGGTCGTTTTTGGTAAAAGCATGATACAATGGGCTGATGAACGCTTTCAATATTATGTATTCAAAACTGGTGAAAAACCAAAACAGAAATATGGGCTTGAATATGCGAAACATTATTTTAAAGGATGGATCAAACATATTTATGCATATTTAATTGGTGCAGGATTAGTAGGAATCATTTATTTATGGATACAAGATTTTGAACGTACACAAAAGTTATTACAAATCATTAGTGGATGGACGATCGTAATTATTATTGATCTCCTCATTTCTCTTTCATATTTTATTTTCCCTAGAAAACCATAACCGAGGTAGATGGTAATGGAACGATTATTAACGAAAATAGTCAAGGAATATTTTAACGAAATGAAAGTCATAGAGTGGAAACGAGTGTATGGTGGAGATATAAATGAATCTTATTATGTTAGAACGAAAGAGCAAGAATATTTTGTAAAATGTCGTCCTTCTCCCCCTCCTCGTTTTTTTACAAGTGAAAAAATCGGATTAGAACAAATCCGTCACACAAAATCAATTCCTGTTCCAAAAATTTTTCATTTGTATGAAGATTCATCGTTTGGATATCTAATATTAGAATGGATCAAGGGCAAAGAAACCAATGATACAGAAGAAAAATTAGGAGTTTTATTAGCAAACATGCATCAAGCAACATCTAACTGTTTTGGTTTTTCTCATGATACGTATATTGGCTTAATACCACAACAAAATCAATGGGATAAAACTTGGTTGGATTATTATCGCGAATATCGGCTAATTCCACAAATTAAGTTGGCATTAGATAAAGGATTTTTCACACCTAGTGTTAGAAAAAAACTTTATAGTTTAGTTGATCATTTAGAGAAGTGGGTTCCAGCTAAGCCGCATGCAGCATTACTACACGGAGATTTATGGAGTGGTAATTGGATTGTTGGTCAAAGCGGTACGCCATATCTTATCGATCCTTCCATTCTATATGGTCATCATGAATTCGAGTTAGCTTTTACCGAGTTATTTGGAGGATTTTCTAAAACATTTTACGATGCTTACAAGAGTGTGCAACCCCTCTCAAACAACTATGAAGACCGAAAACCGATTTATCAATTATTTTATTTGCTTGTACATGTCAATTTATTTGGAGAAAGTTATATTCCTTCTGTGGAAAGGATTGTTCATCGATACGTTTAAAAAGAAGTGGATTGCAAATGTCAATTCACTTCTTTTTTATAAAGTTTGATTTCACTGCTTTAAACATTAAAGCTTTATGTACGATTTAGATAAAAAAGAGATTTTCATACTGTTTATTTGTCCATAATCATAAATAGTTACTTAATTCCATAGATGAAAATAAAGGAGGTTTTTCTGATGGAATATCGAATCGAACGTGATACGATGGGAGAAGTAAAAGTCCCTATTGATAAATGGTGGGGAGCTCAAACCGAACGAAGCAGACAAAATTTCAAAATTGGAAAGGAAAAAATGCCGAAAGAATTAATAGAAGCGTTTGCAGTTTTAAAGCGTTCCTGTGCCATTGTAAATGAGAAATTAGGAAAATTAAGTGTACATAAGAAAAATGCCATCGTACAAATTTGTGATGAGATTCTTGAAGGTAAATTAGAAGAACATTTTCCTTTAGTCGTATGGCAAACGGGCAGCGGAACTCAAACGAATATGAATGTCAATGAAGTGATTGCTAATCGTGGGAATCAATGGTTGCAGGATAAAGGAATTAATGAAAAAATCCATCCGAATGACCATGTGAATATGAGCCAAAGTTCTAATGATACATTTCCAACAGCCATGCATATTGCTGGCGTTCTTTCTGTTCATAAACTACTCATTCCAGCATTGAATCGATTGTTTTCAACGCTACAAAAAAAAGAAAATGAATATCAACATATCTTCAAAATTGGTCGGACACATTTACAAGATGCGACACCATTAACCCTTGGTCAAGAAATAAGCGGTTGGGTTCATATGCTAAAACGTTCAAAAGAGATGATTCTTGAATCAACGGAAAAAATGAAGGCGTTAGCGATTGGGGGAACGGCTGTTGGCACAGGAATTAATGCTCACCCAAAATTTGGCGATATGGTGGCAGAAGAAATATCACAATATACAAACTTTTCTTTTTCCTCTTCAGAAAACAAGTTCCATGCGCTAACTAGTCACGATGAAATAACCTATGTACATGGGGCATTAAAATCTCTGGCCGCCGATTTAATGAAAATAGCGAATGATGTCCGTTGGTTAGCAAGCGGTCCACGGTGTGGGATAGGAGAAATAACTATTCCTGAAAATGAACCGGGAAGTTCGATCATGCCAGGTAAAGTAAACCCAACTCAAAGTGAAGCGTTAACTATGGTAGCTATTCAAGTTATGGGGAATGATACTGCTATTGGATTTGCAGCTAGCCAAGGAAATTTTGAATTAAATGTATTTAAACCTTTAATCGCTTATAACTTCCTTCAATCTGTTCGGCTATTGGCAGATGCAATGGATTCATTTAATACAAAATGTGCTGTTGGTATTAAACCGAACAAAGAAGTGATTGAAAAATATTTAGAACAATCCTTAATGTTGGTGACGGCATTAAACCCTCATATCGGTTATGAAAATGCCGCAAAAATTGCTAAGCATGCCTATCAAAATCAATTATCGTTAAAAGAAGCAGCTCTGCAATTAGGTTTATTAACAGAAGAACAATTTGACCAATACGTCCGTCCAGAACATATGATTCATCCGAAAGAATAATTAAAAAAATATAATAGAAAAGGATAGATGAACTGCGAAGACTTACCATCTATCCTTTTCTCATAATTTTTCGGACATATTTTTTATGAAGTGTTTTGAAGGAAAAAATAACAATGTTAACTAATATAAATATAATAATTCATTTTTTCGAGGTGATCTCAATTGAACAAATATAGTGTGTTTTCACTTTCGACTCTAGTAATCTTTATCATTATGTTTTTTACAATGTTGAGTGGGGTGTCGTTCGGTGCAATAGGGAAACCTTATATTGTTGCTATGTTTTTATTCCCGTTAATAGGAATTGTTTTAGGTTTCAAGGCTAATAAAGGTTTAATCCAATGGCTATTAATAAGCCTTAACATTCTTGCTATCTTTGTTATCTTGTATATTTCATTAATTGCTTATGGTATTGCTGAAAGTTAATAAATATAACACTAGATAGTAAAAGTTCTCTGTTCAAACAACATCCTACGTCACCGAACCCCCCCCTTCCCCCTTTGATTCAAAATAGATTTTTATCTACTCAATTCATGATTGTTCTTCCACCGGATACCCATCTTCATTTACTTTCAAGAAAAATTCATTCGGACGGTCCAATTTTAAATATACCTTTTTTACTTTTCTTCGAAATCCGTACATGTAATAAACATCAATTGGTTCAAATAAGTCTATTACGACATTTGGAACACCTTTTTCAAAATCAATATGAATTCCGTGAAAGACGTCTTTCTCTTTTTCGTTATATTCTCCTTCACTAGGTTTTCGAATACTAGTAATAGATTCTTTTGGTATGGTAACTCTTTTTATTAGCCCGAATGGGATTGTAATTCTTTCACGTTCAACAGTGATTGGATTTAAACGGATTGCTTGAATTTCACCAATAAAAAAGAAAACAGTATAAACATTTAATACAATCCCAATCCATGACAGAATCGGATTCCATTTATGAATCAGCCAATGTAGTCCAACAGTTTCTAACACAATAGCGTGAATAAGCATAATATAAAACGCAATGATGCTTGTTTTTTGATGTGCCGTAAAATGGCGTTCTGTTAAAACGACTTTATTTCGAAAGCTAGCTAATGCATGTTTGAACATCATCCATTCAGAAGCAATCATTTTTGCTAAATGTTGATCGGCAAACGTTTCATCTAAATGATTCCAAATGGCAATTGAAGATGGAACAATTCCGTTGTAATCATTCATATTCTTTCGTACTTTACGTATCGTTTGGATTAATTTATATATAATGAAAAATTCTAAGGAAAAAATGGATAGCTCCCCGATTAATAATAACCATCCAATCCATTCGAACTCCGATAAATAAATGTCTGGAATAATCCATGTACCAACGATATAACCGGATAGTGCTACTCCAATAATGGGTGCTAATTTCCCTTTCTTTCGATAAATAAAGAAATATGTTAAAGCTGGAATGACAATGACGAAATCAATGATTGATCCAATGACAAGGTATTTTATTTCATTGGCAGGTACATAAACAAGGTGATGAACTGCATAGTTCGACATGACAATTAAGCCTATTAATGTAAAAAAGAAAAGCAATTTCTTTCGAGATTGAAAACTTGCAACCACATGTATCCCCCATTTTCTCTGACTACCTATTATTTTATCATTCTTTTAATAGAGGATTGTTTAACTGTTTCTTCATGAATCTGTCAAACTTTAATGTATTCATTCTTTTCATGAGCAATCTTATCGTATTTTAATTTGTTTTGTTGGATCTTCTTTATGAATCCGATAATAGTCGATCATATTTTTAATGACGTCCTTTAAGTCAGGACATTGAATTCCCGAATGTTTTAAATCCTCTTGAACGATTGAACAGTCATATTGGGTATTAATCATAAAATAATCTAACGCTTCTTTTTCTACCCGTAACCATTTCCTAATTAACCGAATTGATAAAAAAGCTTTTGCTAGTGAAATTGGTAATGTTCCTATTGGGGTTTTTCCCGTGTATTCTTTCAACATCATTTTATAAATTTCCCTCATTTTATAGGGTTTTGGGTCGGTTAAATGATACGTTTTCCCAACCCCTATTTCTTCATGGGATAGAAACATCGTCGCCGATACAATATAATCGATAGGGACAAAATTACCTTCAACATCACCTTTTCCTAAGTAAGGGATCATCGGTAAATGTTTCATTCGATCAAAGAAATTTAACATAAAATACAAACCATCAAATTTCATCGTTTCTCCTGTAACTGAATGGCAAAAAAAGACACCTGGCCGGAAAATCGTTGTTGGAACTTGATTGATGATTTTTTGAACTTCCACCTCTGCTTTAAATTTCGTTTCTTCATAATAATTTTTTGAAATCTTGCCCCATATCCAATTCCGTTTCTAGAATTTTCCCTTCTCTTTTTCCTGCCACATATGCGGTACTAAAATAAATATACCTTTTTAATCTTTCTAAATTTTTTACAAATTGGTTTACATTTTTTGTTCCTGTGACATTCACTGTATATGCGATGTTTTTTTCAACAGCAAGGTCATAAATGGCTGCTAAATGAAATACATGTGTAACAGTATTTTTTAATAGATTTATCACTTCATTTTTTAAGTGCAAATTGGCTTTTGTAATATCTCCTTCTATCACTTTCCAATGCTTATTGGGAAAATTTGCAGCATTTGCTATGGAGGTCATTTGTTCTTCTGCTTGTTTCTTTAACTGAGGTAATGTTAGAAGATAAATATAATGAACATTTTCTCTTTTAACTAAATCTTTAATTAATTGAGTGGCAATATACCCAGGAAATCCGGTGAAAAAATATACATTTGACATCATTCAACCTCCTTTTTTTAACAACTAAACCGTATAGATTGACAATAGAAAACTATTATTTATAATACTATCGTATGTTTTTAATATTTTTAAAAGAGGAGTCCTTACTATGAAAGTACAGGTAAAACCAATAACTCCCCAACATGACCCTTGGGAATCATATTTAAATATTAAGGATTACGGTCGACATTTATTAACAAATGTTGAGTTTACTACAACAACAATTTGTAATATGAGATGTGAGCATTGCGCCGTCGGTTATACATTACAACCGAAAGATCCAGAAGGTTTACCGGTTGAACTTTTGATTGAAAGATTAGAAGAAATTCCTCATTTACGTGCTATTAGTATTACTGGTGGGGAACCAATATTATCCAAACAATCGGTAAAAAATTATGTTATTCCTCTTCTTTCATATGCCAAAAAAAGAGGAATTCGTACTCAAGTAAACTCTAATTTAACATTAGATTTAGAGAGATATATAGAGATATTGCCGTATCTAGATGTATTACATATTTCACATAACTGGGGAACCTATGATGAATTTATTGATGTAGGTTTTGCTAGAATGGAGCGTAAACCTCCAAGAGAACAACGAAAACGATTATTTGACCGTATGATCGAAAACAGTCGTTATTTATCCGATGCGGGTGTTCTTGTTTCAGCTGAAACAATGTTAAATAAGCGAACATTTCCCTATTTAGAGACTATTCATCACCAAGTTGTTTATGAGATGAAATGTTTTAGACATGAAATTCATCCAATGTATCCAAGTGACTTCGCCTCAAGTTTAGAAGTATTATCATTGGAAGAAATACGTCAAGCGATCGATTATTTATTATCCATTCGAAATGAAGATGTTTGGATGTTATTCGGAACGCTTCCATTTTATGCGTGTAGCGAAAATGAAAAAGATCAAGAATTACTAAGAAAATTACGAAATAGTAAAAATGTTACGGTTCGAAATGATCCTGACGGTCGTTCGCGGTTAAATGTCAATGTTTTCACAGGGGATGTTATTGTAACAGACTTTGGTGATACACCACCATTTGGCAACATCAAGGAACACTCTCTAGAAGAATTATTTGACAAATGGTTAAATAGTCCTTTAGCAAAATCATTAAATTGTCACTGTCCATCAGTTCAATGCTTAGGACCAAACGTTTTAGTTAAAAATACGTATTATACAAATGAAGATTTCACGAATAAAAGTGCGAAACAACCAATCAGATAATGTAGAGTAGAAAACTGATTTCAAAGGGACAGCTCATGCTGTCTCTTTTACTCTCAGCTTCCCCTCATCAAACCGTAC
>NZ_JBYLHW010000035.1:0-28635 GCF_057747715.1 Bacillus sp. JST-5
ATTCTCCACTTCTACTATAAAAAAATAGTAGCACAGACCATGGCCGTGGTCTGTGCTACTAATCTTAGTATGTTTTTTTTGTGCTTTTCCCATTGTTTCTTTTAAAATATGATCCATTTTTGTAGATATTTAACGTCCAAATACAAATTTCTTATTTAATTTAGAAGCTACTATGTCAAAAAATGATTGAAAGAATAGGTATTTAGGTGTTTATAGAAGGTATCCGAAAAAATTATGTCGAATATTATTAATGAAATTGTAGTGAATCGAATGGATTTAACATCCTTACATTTAGAGCAATAAAAGTATATGAGAAACCAATTGTATAATTGGGAGGTGATCATTCGATGGCAAAGGCTATTAACTTTATCATTAAAGAGAAAGAAACCTTACAACAAAAATTAGCAAGTTATCCTTTCATTAACGACTCTCATCACTTATTTATTCAAGTATATATTCATACGAATAATCTTCATAGAATTAAACAGATTCAAGAGGAGTTAAAATATTTATTTCCAACAAGTAAGATGATTGGATGTACCGTAAATGAATTTAACATAGATGGAAGTATGCTAAATAAAGAAGAAGCATATTTTACATTTACGTTATTTGAACAGACTGAAATTCAAATTGACATTGTAAAGAAAAACCATTTTCCGTTTTCAAATGATTACCATCGCCAGTTACATATTATTTTTTCAACTGAAACATTCAACTTAGAACCGTTGTATAATCAATTATCGAAACGTTTTCCGTATTCAGAAATTACCGGATTAACTTTGGGGGCTAATAACTACATTTTTGACTACTTATCGATCATGGACAGTGGAGCGATAGTTGCATCTTTTTCAAGCGAAGCTTTAATCATTCACAAAGAAGAGATTGGAAGTTGGAAAGAACTTGGCCCTAGATTTCAAGTGACAAATGTAATAAATAATAAGGTGTTATCCATCAACCACTTAACCCCGAAAGAAATATATCAAGATTATTTTGGCAAAATGTCTAATGAAGAATTCGAAAGGCATATAAAAGAGTTCCCATTTATCCTTCATAAACATTCAGAACAAAAAATATTGTTGCCGGTGAAAATCGATTCTAAAGGATTTCTATTGTTTGAAGAATCTATTCAAATCGGTGATGAATTATCATTTGCGTATTTTGACATTCATACATGGCTTAATAATCATGATTTTTTTTCTAAAACAGATGAGAATCTGGCAGACTTCTATTTAAGTTTTCCAAGTTGGCCAAAATTCGAACCTTTGAAAGACGTAATGTTTGAGACAATTAAGTTGATGAAAAATCTGGCGCCAGTAGCAGGATATTTTTCGGATAAAAATTGGAGCCAAATGTCATCTTCCTTTTATCTGTTAAAAATATCAGAAAAAAAGAATAGTTTATCAAAAAAGTCGCATCAAAAGATAATCATCCCTGATAAATTAATCCAAACGGCTAAAATTACTCATTTGCTTGAAAAATTAAACAAAGAAAACTCCGAGCTAACTAGAAACAATCGATTATCAGAACAATATTATGAGTCATTATTTAATAATAATGAAGACATTATTTATTCAACCGATTTAAATGGAAAAATTTTAAGCGTTAATCAAGCATTTATTGATACATTTGGTTATCAAAAAAATGAAATTATAGGAAAACTGGCACTAAATTATATTGATACTAAAGATATACAGCGAGTAAAGGTTAACTTTTTTCGCGCATTAAAAGGTCAAATCAGAACGTATCGGTTAAAAATAAAAACAAAACTAGGCGAGGAACTCGTAGTAATTATGAAAAATATCCCAATTACCGTTGGGGGAAAAGTAGTAGGTACGTATGGTATTGGGCGTGATATTACTGAAAGTGTAAAAAATGAAGAAAAGGTAATGCAACTCGCCTATTACGATATTGATACCGGGCTTCCTAATCGTTTGAAATTTACCGAAATATTGAACAAACATATGAAACATGCTAAACGAACAAAACAGCCATTTGCTGTAATGTTTGTTGATATTGATCGATTTAAGATGATTAACGATACTTTGGGATATAAAGCAGGGGATGAAATTTTAAAAGATATAAGTTTGCGACTAAATAAATTAATGCCAGAACATGCACAATTGGGGAGATTTAGCGGAGATAAGTTTTCCATTCTTATAAAAGAATATCACCAATCTAAAGATATAATTCAGTTTTGTGAACAAGTTTTAAGCGCCATAAACTTACCAATTAAATATTCAGGTCAAGAATATTTTGTTGCTGCTAGTATAGGTATCAGTATATACCCGAATGATGGCGTACAGACGGAAATATTGTTAAAGCATGCAGATTTAGCATTAAATCGATGTAAATTGCAAGGTGGAAATAATTACTCTTTTTATTCCACAGAAATGAATGATCAAGTAAAACTTCGGATTGAAATGGAAAGTCATTTACGAAGAGCGTTAGAAAAAGATGAATTCTTCCTTTGCTATCAACCTATTTATCAATTAAAATCTGGAAAAATTTTTGGAAGTGAGGCTCTTATTCGATGGCAACACCCAAAACTAGGTTTAATTCCACCCAATGAATTTATTCCGGTGGCGGAAGAAACAGGGCTTATTAGAGAGATAGGAAGATGGGTTTTAATAGAATCATGTAGACAAAATAAAAAATGGCATGACGATGGAATAAGGAATTTAGTCATTTCTGTAAATGTTTCGCCTAAACAATTTCAGCATGAAATGTTTATAAGTGATGTAAAAGAGGCATTATCGATTTCTGGAATGAGTCCTGAGTATTTACATTTAGAGTTAACCGAATCTATTATGCTAGGGAATATAAGTTATAGTGTCTCAGTTATGAAAGAACTTCAACGCCTAGGAGTAAAAGTATCTATTGATGATTTTGGTAAAGGTTATTCTTCATTAAACTATTTAAGAAACCTACCGGCAAATACAATAAAGATTGATCGTTCATTTATAAAAAATATTCATCAAGATCCATCTCACATGGCTATAGTAAAAGCGATCATTACAATGGGAAAAGGGCTTTCGATGAAAGTAATAGCTGAAGGTATAGAGACAAAAGAACAATGGGAACTACTTAAGAAATTAAATTGTCATTACGCACAAGGATACTATATTCATAAACCATTAAAGGCGAATGAATTTGTAACGAAAATAAATGTTTCTTAAGATTTGAGAAAAAGTGGGTAAGGAGAAGATGACAGTAATGTAT
This sequence comes from Bacillus sp. JST-5, assembly GCF_057747715.1. Classification (NCBI taxonomy): domain Bacteria; kingdom Bacillati; phylum Bacillota; class Bacilli; order Caryophanales; family Bacillaceae; genus Bacillus; species Bacillus sp. JST-5. The sequence goes on from NZ_JBYLHW010000035.1 coordinate 3,220, forward strand.
GCAGTGATAGCTGCAGCGATTTTTATTGTTTTTGTATGTATCGTAATAGTTCTATTATTTGTCAATCTGAATCAGCAAAAAGAAAGACATCATCAATTGTTAACAAAAAAAGAATTGAAAAAAATTGTAGAAGAAAGAAAAAATAAAAAGATTCATCAATAATAAAATCAGGTGCCTACTAATGGAAGGCACCTCTTTTGTTATATTCACAAAGATGTTTCAGTTCTACTTTCTTTAACGGAATGTATGAAAGTGTCAATTATGAAGGTAATTTTTCTATAATTATTCGTTTCCCGGTATTGAGGGTAAACTCGAATCGATCGGATTCTTTTTCAGCATAGCAAAAGTGATGGAGGACGGAGCATATTTCATTGCCATTATCAAATATTAATATATTTACACCTTGTTTGGCCCGATCATGTTGTAAAAAAGATAAATAATTATGGCAATATAAAAAGTCATATATGGAAAATTGAAGGGAGTTTAATGTCGTTACAAATTGGAAAAAAGCATCGTCATTTAAATCATCTAATAAAGCTTCAAATGAAAAAGAAAGATTTTTTTTAATTCTAATTCGATCATGATCACGCAACATTAGTTTTTCATTTTTTGACTGCATGATTCCGTTTTTTAATAAGATCCCTTTTTTTAACCGATTAGCACGAAGCAATATTATTTCTCTATTAATATAGTCGTCTAAACAAGACGCCTCATCCGTTTCATCATCGAAAAAAATCCATTCATTATTAATATGTTCAATTGTTCCCTCACAATATGCCCGTGTTTGTTGTTCTAACAGTAAAATTCTATGTTGATTCATTGAAAATTACCCCTCCAAAATGTTCTCACCGTCATTTGTTGACACTTTTGCGGTGAATTATACTACTGAAATGAGAAAGAGGGTGCACAATTTAATTCTCGATATTTTCTATTTTATTCGAAAAAATCTTTTTGTTATGGGCCATTGATTCAAAAATTCAACAAAACAGTGAATTTCCTTCATAGATATTTGACGACTCAAAGAAGAAAAGCTAATCTTAAATCGTAATGATTGAAGGAGGAGCTTTATGATAAAACGATTAATCACAATTCTACTTTGTTTTTTCATGATTTTTTCTATTTCGATAGATGCTTATGCATTCGAAGAAACGAATCAAAAAGAATCTCAAGCAATTTATTATATTTTAATTGACCGCTTTCATAACGGAACGGGGAAAAATGATTATGAAACAGATGTAAAAAACATGAATGCCTTTTTTGGTGGCGATTTTATTGGAATAAGTGAGAAATTAGACTACATAAAAGAAATGGGTTTTTCCATCATCAATTTATCTCCAATTTTTAATAATGACCAAAATGGTTATGATGGTCATTCGGTGATCGATTTTGAATCGGTAGAAGAACATTACGGAACTTTGGATGAATTTCGATCACTAGTAAAAGAGGCGCATAAAAAGGGATTAAAAGTAATTGTGGACTTAGATTTCTTCTATACGTCTAAAAATCATCCATGGCTAAAAGATTTATCAAAACAAGATTGGTATTTGGAAACGAATGAAGAGAAAGCAAAATTAAATATTAACAATCCTTATGTTCAACAATATTTTATAGAAATAGCTTCTAAATGGATGAAGGAAACTGGAATTGACGGGTTTAGATTTGTCCATTTACATCAAATCCCAACGACATATTTATCAAATTTTATAGAAGAAATTCGTCAAGTGAATACGAATGCAATATTTACAGGAGAAATCATGGACAGTAAAGACTTGGAGCAATATAAAGAGTTTGGGCTTACATTTATTGGTGACATTTCCTTTATGGAAAATTTAAGAGAAAGTTTTTCCGCGTTTGATCATTCGCTTAAAGAAATTAATGAATTCATTCAAAATTCTTTACATCAGCAAGAGTTAATTAAAATGTTTGATCATGAGCAATCTTCTCGTTTTACTTTTGATATGGTCAATCATAATATGAACCCTGGGACTAGATGGAAGCTTGCTTTAACATATTTATTTACGACTCCAGGCTATCCATTTGTTATGTACGGTTCTGAAATTGCACTTAACGGAGATTTACCTCCAAATAATCATCAATTCATGAATTTCCGTACAGAAAAAGAACTTATTGATTTATTAAAAAAACTTAAGGAACTAAGGAATCAGTATCCTTCTTTAACCTATGGGGATTTTGATGTTTTATACGATGATCAACATGCGGCCATTTATAAACGTGTTTATAATGATGAAACGATGATTGTTGCAATCAATAATGGAAGTAAAACATTACACGTAGAAATTGATGAAGATAAAATTGCTAAAGGTCAAGAATTAAAAGGGGTACTAAACGGTGATTTAATTCGTGAAGCTAATCATAAATATTCATTTTTTATTGATCGAGAACAATCTGAAATTTATTTATTAAAAGAGAAAAGCGGAATAAATATTTCTTTTCTTATTGCCATCATAGCAGTGAATGTTATTTTTATCACTTTTATGTATATTGTTTGGAAAAGAGGGAAGAAGAAGGCTGAATAGAATAAGGGGGAGAGGAGAATAGTTCGTGGATGAAATCATTATGAGTAAATGGATAAAAAGAAGTTAGCTTTAATAAAACGTCGCTCTTAATCCAGCCATGGCTCAAGCATCCTCGATTGCTCGTTTCCTCCGTACCTATCAGGTCTAGAGATTTGTAATTATAATAATGAATTTGTAAAAGGGTGAGCTGTTCCAAACAACTCACCCTTTATATCAAGGTTAAAAATATACATTTGTCTCAGGCTCTTTATCTATAGTTGACAAATTGGACATCAATGTCTAATTCGGTATCTCGGATTGCTTGAATAACTTTTTGTAAGTCATCTTTACTTTTTCCTGCTACGCGAATTTGATCATCTTGAATTTGGCTTTTTACTTTCAATCCAGTATTTTTAATGATTCCATTGATCTTTTTAGCTTGCTCTTTATCAATTCCTTGGACAAGTTTTCCTCTTTGTCGGACAGTTCCACCTAATGCACTTTCAACTTTTCCGTAATGAATATTTTTAATGGCAACGCCACGCTTTATTAGCTTACTTAATAGTACATCTTTCAATTGTTTAAGTTTAAATTCATCATCGGAAATAAGGACAAGTTCATCTTTTTCAAGGGAAACGGAGCTCTTACTTCCTTTAAAATCGTAACGATTTTCAATTTCCTTCATCGTTAAATTAATCGCATTTGTTACTTCAGATAAATCAACTTTTGAAACAATATCAAACGAACTTTCTTTTGCCATATGTATCCTCCACATTATTTTTGTAAGGGCTTCCTTACATTAATATATTAATATTATAAAGAAAATCATGGATTGAAACAACTTTCACAAAACTCACAAAAAAAACATCATCATTTTCACATAATGAAAATGATGATGTTTTATAGTTATAGATAATCAATTTAGGTTGCTGCTTTGGATAACCTGTTTGTTTTCATGATTCATGATCAAGTATTTATAGGTGATCAGTTTTCTTGGAATATTGATGTTTCCCTGCTTTTCTGTTTTTTTCCCTTAATTCATTTTTTTGCTCATGTACTGCTTGATTATCACGAGGTTTTTTGTCATTGTCGGATGTTCTTGGCATAACATTGCTCCTTTCGTACATATCTATCGTTATTATGACGAAAGGAAAAATTTCTATTCTTTATATTTGTTTAAAAAGAAGATCGCTAAAGTTCCTGGACCTGAATGAGAACCAATGGCAGCTCCGATCGTATTGATATAAAATTTCTTCGTTCCAAATTCTTTTTCAATCTCTTCTTTTATATAGAGAGCTGCTTCTTCATCATCTCCGTGACTAATTCCAATTTCTTGTTTATCTAACTGATCTCCGCGTTCTTTCATCAATTCAATAATTCTTTTATAAAGCTTTTTCTTTCCGCGAATTTTTTCTAGTGGGACTAGCTTTCCATCTTCTACATTTAACAATGGCTTAATATTCAATAAGCCACCAACAAATGCGGAAGCTTTTGAAATACGACCTCCTCGTTGTAAGTAAACAAGATCGTCCACGGTAAATAGATGCTCCATATGATTAGAAGCAAATTGAACGTACTCCTCAATTTCACTTTTTGTTTTTCCGTTTTTCGCCATTTCAACAGCGTTTTTCACAATAAGTCCGTAGCCGATGGAAGCACATTTTGTATCATAAATGGTAATATCAAATTCCGGATATTGTTCTTTCACTTGTTGGGCCATCATATAACCTGTTTGATATGTACCAGATAGTTCGGAAGAAAATGCGATGTAAATGGCTTCACTTTTTTCCTCAGCGAGTTTTTTAAAAACTTCCTCAAACTTATTTGGGGTTACTTGTGATGTTTTAGGACTCTTTCCTGCACGCATCGCATCAAAAACTGTTTTTGGAGTAATGGTTAATAAGTCCTCGTATTGTTCATCGTCTAAATGAACATTTAATGGGATCAGTGTTGCAATGTTCTTGTTTTCTTCAAAAAAAGTTACAGGTAAATCGCAAGCACTATCCGCTAATATTTTCACCGTCATATATTCCCCTACCTTCTTTACTACTTCATTTATGTAAAGTTTACCTTTTTTATAGAAAAAAGACAATCATTCATTGAACATCTAATAATTAATAAACAGAATTTTTAAAATTTTATACGAAATCAAAAATTAAAGGTTGATCAATAGAAATGGATAGGAGTGGAATAATGAAGATAGATAGGTGCGAGGAGGCCTTTTCATGATTAGAGAAGCGACGAAAATTTCTGTCGTCATTATTGGCGCATTGTTAAATGCCATAGCGATGAATTTTTTTCTCATTCCAGCGAATGTATATGCGAGCGGGTTTACTGGTGCAGCTCAATTATTATCAAATTTACTAACCGAATATACTCCATTAAATGTATCAACAGGAACTCTTTTATTCCTATTAAATATACCTGTGACGATTTTAGGGTGGATGAAAATAGGGAAATCTTTTACATTGTATAGTTTTCTTAGTGTTATTTTAATGAGTTTTTTCTTACAAGTCATTCCTATTTATTCGGTTTCTTCAGATATTTTATTAAACGCAGTATTTGGGGGAGTTATCGCTGCTATTGGAATCGGCATCACATTAAAATGGGGTGCTTCTACAGGCGGTCTAGATATTGTTGCAATGGTGTTATCAAGAGTAAAAGACAAACCTGTAGGAAATTTCATATTTATTTTAAATGGTCTCATAGTTATATTTGCAGGTTTTTTTTACGGTTGGGAAAAAGCGTTATATACATTAGTAAGTTTGTATACATCTTCAAAAGTCATCGATATGATTCATACTCGTTATCAAAAACTAACAGCCTTTATCATTACGGAAAAATATGAAGAAATGAAAAAAGCTATACATTCCCGACTTGTTAGAGGAATTACAACGATACCAGCTAAAGGGGCATTTTCGAATAATAGTAAAGAAATGATGATGATTGTAATTACTCGATATGAACTATATGAATTAGAAAGAATCATTAAAGAAATTGACCCGCAAGCATTTACAAATATTTTGGAAACGACTAATGTTGTTGGATTTTTTAGAAAAGAATAGGGAGTGTATCAAATGAGAAAATACCTCATAACTTTTATTTTATTATTCAGCCTTTCTAATATCATATTTGCCAATGTCACTTTGGCCAAGGCAAAAGGTGATAAAAACGATATTTTAAATTCTTTACACTTTTCAATATCTATTCAACCGGAAGAAAATCATTTTACCATTCAATTTTATTTGAAAAACAAAAGTAATCAACCAGTCAAGCTAGAATTTCCAACATCGCAAAATTTTGAATGGGTGGTAAAAAGTGAAATAGGAAGAGAAGTTTACCGCTATTCAATTGGGAAAGCGTTTCTACAAGCTATTCAAGAAAAAAAGATTAAGCCAAAAGAAACATTAAAATGGGAAGACCAATGGGATTATCAGATTAATGGTAAATTATTAGAAAAAGGAATTTATACAGTAGAAGGATGGCTTACAGTAACAAAAGTTAATAAAAAAACTGTTGGTCCAAAAGTTTTTTTCGATAAAAAGACGATGGAGAGAAGAAATAAAAGTGTAAATTTTCAAGATTTACATGTAGAGGGTAAAGACGGGAATTATTTAGTAACAGGAAAAAGTATTTTCAATCATTTCTATTACACTGTAGATGATGGACATAATTATCTATTGGATGAACAACAAGTAACGGTGTCTTATTCACAACAAGAAATGCCGATACCTTTTAACATTCACATTCAAATTCCAAAAGAAAAGTTACCTAAAAATGGAGCCATTGTATTAACGTTGTATAGAAGAAATTATCAGGATGGCTCTATTGTTGATGAACATTCAATTTTATTAGAGCAATTTGCCGAAAAAAGCCGGAATGGGTAATTCCCATTCCGGTCGCCTTATTCAGCTTGAATATCGTCCAATATTTTTTGAAATTGTTGAAGCTGTTTTTGCTCGGCAAAAGTAGAATTGGCATAGGCGGAAGAAAGCGCATTTTTTGCACGATCTATATCTTCATTCGAAATTGGAATACCTAGTTCACTTTTTGTTTCTAATTCTGTTGTTAATTCACGAGCTTTTTGAAATAATTGGTTTTTTCCCATTATTCAATCCCGCCTAAAGAAGATTGATGAACATTTTCTAACTTTTCTGCTTCGGCTTCAGCATATGTTGTACGGTAAGGAAATCTCTCATTATATTTTTTCATTGCATCTTTTCCATGTTGGACGAATCGTTTTGATTTGCTTCGTTTACCCACGGTAGATTCCCTCCCGTCAAATTAAGTGAGCGATGAATTCGCTCATCAATAGTATGGTCAAGGAAGGCTGGAACTTTTACAGGTATGTTTTGGTTCTAGGAAAGAAGCATTTTCTTTAAAAATTGAGCAACGCCATCTTCTTCATTTGTACTTGTTATGAAATCAGCTACCTCTTTTACTTCTTTAATTCCATTCCCCATTGCAACACCATGGCCAGCATATTCAAGCATTTCTAAGTCGTTATCTTCATCTCCAAAGGCAATAATTCTTTCACGCGGTATACCTAATGACTTTGCCACTCTTTGAATCCCAACCGCTTTATTTAATCCGCTTTTCACAATTTCAATAACATGCCAAGGTGCAGCCCAACTACGATGATCGACGACTTGGGCATGAACTTCATTCAAATGTTGGCGAATGTGTGAAACATGTGCAGGATCAGCATGTATTAACATACTCGTTGGATGATCGGATAAATAGGTACGTAAATCACCAATGGTTGTTTCGGGATTTCCTAAACAAAAAATGTCTAATAACTTTTCATCATGATAATGAAAATAAACTTTATCAATAACTTCTGCGACAATATTATAAATGTCATATTGTTGGCAAGTATCTATAATTTCTTTCGCAACATCTAATTGCAATGGTTCATGATACGTTCCCCATTGATCATCTAGTGGATGATGGACAAAAGCTCCGTTAAAGTTAACGATTGGTGTCGTTAATCCTAATTCTTTGTAGTACATTTCACTTGATCGAAATGGTCTTCCAGTGGCGATCATGATATGATGACCTTCATTCATTAATTGTTGGAGTACTTTTTTATTAGTATTAGAAATTTTTTTATCATTTGTTAATAATGTTCCGTCTAAGTCTAGTGCAATTAAATATTTATCTTTCATCCTAATTCCCTTCTTTACCCCAGTTATTAGTAAATATTACCTTTTAGTGATATAATTTAAAATATATTTTAAAGTCTATGTTATCAATAGTACTATCCTTTTGTCTAACATATTCGTTTAAATGAATCAATAAAAATTATTTACGGAAAAAATGTTTGGAGGTCATTGATTTGAATATTCTTGTAAAAAAACAACGGTTAGATACCATTCCTTATTTAGAAGTCGTCGAAGAAAAGAATAGTCATCAATGTATAAAAACAGTCTTATTTATTCATGGGTTTACAAGTGCAAAAGAACATAATTTACATTATGCCTATTTATTAGCAGAAAAGGGATTTAGAGTCATTTTACCAGATACTTTATATCATGGTGAGCGAGAAGTAGGGTTTAATGAAGTCCAATTATCTATCCATTTTTGGGAGATTGTTTTGCAAACCATTAGAGATATCGAAAAATTGCGGAATCATCTAGTTGAACAAAAGAAAATAATTAGCAATATAGGGTTAATAGGAACATCGATGGGTGGAATTATAACATTAGGAGCTTTATCTCAATATGACTGGATTCAATCTGCCGTTAGTTTAATGGGAAACCCTTGTTATGTGGATTATGCAAAATATCAGCTTCAACATATGCAATCGATGTTACAAAATGTTCCAATAGAAAAAGAAAAAATAGATGAAATTTTAGTTCAATTACAAAAATATGATTTAAGCAAGCAACCTCATCGCATTAATAGTCGTCCTTTACTGTTCTGGCATGGAAAAAAAGATAATGTTGTTCCATACCATTTTGCTTATCAATTTTATCTTGAGCAAAAAGACAAAGAAAAACAAATGGAATTTATTTTAGATGATCATGCCGGACATAAAGTTCCGAGAAAAGGAGTGTTACAAATAGTAGAATGGATCCATCAAAAGATGGAAAGTGAAAAAATTTCATTTTCCTCATAACTTTGTTAAGATAATCATAGGTAAGTAACGAATTGATTTCTTATCACAAACGAAAAATTCGACGATAGCGTGGTACGTTGAATTTTTTATAAAAAGGAGGAGTCATGATGGATCAAGATTTAAAAGACAATATATATAGTGCACTAGAACAGGTCATTGACCCTGAATTAGGTATAGATATAGTAAACTTAGGATTAGTTTATGATGTTTCCATGGACGAAAATGGAACAGCTAAAATTACGATGACATTAACAGCAATGGGATGTCCGTTAGCTGGTATAATTGTTGATGAAGTGAAACAAGCATTGGCCGATATACCAGAAGTAAAAGATACAGAAGTGAATATTGTTTGGAATCCACCTTGGACAAAAGATCGAATGAGTCGTTATGCAAAAATTGCTTTAGGTATCCGTTAACATTTCATAATCGAAAAACAACCATCCACCCCAATATTGGTAGTTTAAGGGTGGATGGTTTATTTTTATAAATTGGGATATAAAGTTAATGAAGATTACATATTTCGATTGGACAATTTTCACATTCAATTTCATTTTTCAAGAAGTCAATATCGTGGATAATGATATGACGATGGTCTGTTGAAATAATCCCGTCCTTTTTTAATTGGCTTAAAAAGCGATTGACCATTTCACGGGAGGTGCCACAAAAGTTTGCTAACTCTTGATTCGTTAACGGAAGAGTAATAAATATTCCGTTATCCGTCTCTTGACCATAGCTGTTACTTAAGCGAATGAGCGTTGAATATAAAGCTCCTTTTTTTCCATGTAAAATTAAGTCTCTAAACATAGAATTTGTTTTACGATATTCTAGATTAATTAGTTGGATCAATTCAATGGCAATCGGTTGATCAATTGACAATTTTTGTTCTAAATCATCTTTACATAGGATGCTTACTGTACATTCCTCTAATACAACTGCATTTAATATATGTTTATGTGGAGTGGTAAATAAGAAAAATTCCCCAACAATAGATTCAGATGAACAAATTCTTAATATTAATTCTCTTCCGTCTGGCATTGCTTTTGAAACTTGTATTTTCCCATTTTTAATAAAGAACAGTTTATCAGCAAAATCTCCTTCTCGGTATAAAAAACTGCCTTTCGGATAAGTTCGTACAATATCACTTTCTTCAAAGGCTTTTTTTAGATTTTCTGATATTTTCATTATATCACCTCTTTCTAAGAGGGTATCCTCTTTCAACATTATAACAACAATTCAATTATAAAATGTCATTCATATATTAAAATTTTATGGAATATGGTGAATCATGTTCTTTATAAGAATCGAAAGAGGGTAATTTAAATCAAAAGACAACTTTTTGAGATTTATTTTTTGAACTAAAAGCTTCAATTGGTTTTAAATCTGAACTTTTCAAACGAATAAAAGAACACTTATTCCGACAATAAAGCAATAATAAGCAAAATATTTTAAATTGCCTCTAGCCATAATATTCATAAACCATATTAATGCATAGTAAGACGCTATAAAAGAAGCAATAAAGGCAATGGTATATGGGATTAGTAACTGATGTAAATTCTCATCATTGATAAAATCTGTTATCCCTAAAATCATTCCCCCAAGACTTACGGGAATATATAAAAGAAATGAAAATCTTAATGCAGTATCTTGCTTCATTCCAAGTCCCATTGCTGCAACGATTGTAGCACCTGAACGGCTAATACCTGGAATTAAAGCAACAGCTTGTGCTAAACCGACAATTATGGCATCCTTTAAAGTTAAGTCTCCATCATTTTTCTTTCCTCGTAAATTCCGAATGAAAAATAGGGCAACTCCAGTAATAATTAAAGTAATAGCAACGGTATAAACACTTGTAAAATATTCTTCAATCGTATCTTCAAATAATATTCCGATAACCCCCGCAGGAATTGTTCCGACAATAAGAAATACGATAAACATAAAATCTGCTTTTGTTTCCTTTGTATTTTTATTTGTAAGATAGGCTAGTCCATTTTTAGTAAGTCTAAATAAATCTTTTCGATAGATGATTAAAACAGCGAATAAAGATGCGGTATTGACTATAAGAGAAAAATTTAATCCAATATCGGCAATTCCAAAAAAATATTTTGCAATTTCCAAATGTCCGCTTGATGAAATTGGAATTGGTTCGGTAAATCCTTGAAATAATCCTAATAGAAAATATTTGATAATGGTTAATAGATGATCGAATTGTTCCATAAATAAGCCTCCATTTCAATAAAAAAGAATAGGACTAACACTATCTGTAAAGAATATTCTGGCATTCATGTTTATTCATATTAAGGACAAGATAAATTTATGAATTATATATAAAGGAGGTTTGACATGGGGCAAAATCGACATTTTCGACCAGGACAAAAAGCACCGAATAACGGGGTGTATGTTGAAATTGGAGAAACAGGAAACAATGTCAACAATCCGAAACAAGTGCGTTTAGAAGCAGGAGACCGTTTTCCTGAAACATCGAATGATGATCGTTTATGGACGTATAAAAATAAGAAAGGACATTAAAAAGCATCCGTTCGGATGCTTTTTTAATGGGAATGTTCTCCTTCATCTTTCGTTGATAATAATGGAGGAAATACATAAAGAATGATGGTCAGGGCGATAGATATAATCGTTCCTGTCATAAAATCAAAATGAGCATTATTCATCGAACTAATAACATATGTCATCATTTGTGCTAATAAAAACGTCCAAATAAACGTCCAAATAAAATGCATGTTTTCACCCTCTTGTCTCTAAAATCCATTTCCATATTATCATAAATTGACGATGAAGAAAATGAAATGTTATGAAAACGAATGAAAGAAGTATAAAGAATTCATTTTTTTTACATTTTTACGGACAAAAAAATTTTTCTAACATACGTTAATTAAGAGCAAATATGCTTAAAGGAGAACGAATCATGAAATACCGAATCTTCAAAATAGACAATGAATGGAATATAATCCACTATCCGGAAAGGCCGAATGGGTTTGGTATTCTTTTAATTGGGAATCAAGAACATTACGTTGATGAAAAGGGAAGTTTTTGGACAGAAAATGTTGGACGTAATAGAATTATTGAAATTTTATCAGATGCTGGATATACGATCTTTTATTCTAATTTATACGGGAGAAATTGGGGAAGTAAACGGGCAGTTGAATTAGCAAAGCGTCTATATGAATATGTAAAACGAAATGAAATTCTTAATGAAAATATTCACTTAATTGCTGAAGGAATGGGAGCGTTAGTTGCCGTTGAGTTAGTAAAAGAAATGTCTGCAAAAATAAGATCGGTTTTTTTTATAAACCCGTGTTTTTCCTTAAAAACAAAACTATTAGAAGAAAAAGAACATAAATTTTTTTATAAAAGATTTATTTATGAAGTATCGACTGCTCATCAAATTAATGAAGAAGAATGTGAATTATTTATCATGAATAGACATGAATATTCAATGAATGAAAGCTCCGTCCCATTTAAAATTATTCATGTGTTAGAAAATGGACAAAAAGATTTAAAAATGTCCAAGCAATATAAACAAATTGTTCATCATAGAGATAAAGAAGAAAAACCGCTCATCATTCGCATGCTTGTTCCGGAAAGAAGAGGAGAAATTGCTACACAAGCAATAGTATTTTTCAAACAGTATGAAAAAGTTTTATAAAAGAGGGATAAACGTGAGTCAAGCGTTCGTATGTTTTGGTAATGATTTTGTTGGCTTTGAAATTTGTAATTTTTTATTGGAAGAGGGATGGAACGTTTATAGTTTGGAAAGTCAGTTGTTACCGCACGAAATGAAATGGGCAGAAGAAAAACGATTATTTGTAGGAAGGAACGGGAACTTTCATGCTATTGATTCCGAAAGAACGGAACAAGCTTTCTTCGAACTAGATAAACCATATCTATTGTTTCTCCCTCTTCATGACCTTTATATAAGAAATCAATCGATTACCTCTTATCAATGGCTGATTGAGCATTTTTTAAATCATCCACCGGATAAAATCGTCATGATCATCCCAAAAAAGAAATATGATTACTGGAAGGAAGATCAAAAGTCCATACAGAAAATAGCTGATGCTTCTAATGAACAATATGTATTTTTTGTTCCGACTCTCTTTGGAAAATATCAACCTCATCTTTATTTGTTTGCTCAATCTAAATATAGAGATAATGATAAATTACAAAATCACATTGACGATGTTTCGGATGCTATTTATATAAAAGATTTAATGTCTGTAGTTTACCAGCAACTTGAAAAAGGTAATTCTGGAGAATATATCATTCAAAATGCAAAGAAAAATTACTGGAAGGAAATAGCTCAACAATTTTTTAGTAATGAGATGGTTGAAAAATTTCTTAAAGATGAAAACAGCATAGATTTAAGTATTAAAAATGTATTAACCGTTCATCCTACACACCAGTTAAAAGAAATTTTAGAAGATTACCGAACTATCTATCAAACATTAATAAATTCGGAAAACGATTGATTTTTTTTGTCGAAAAGTGTTATATATCAAATAGAACATGAGCGACATGTCTAAAGGGGATGAATGGATGATAAGACGATTAAGCTTCACTTGTATTATCATCATTAGTATTTTTTTGTTATTAGGTTGTAATCAGGAAAAAAACGAGCAACAAATTAAAGGTGTCGGTTTGCTCGTGCCGAAGACGGTCAACGATCAAGTATGGGGGACAGTAGGGTATAAAGGAATGTTAGATCTCCAATCTAAGTTTAATGTTAAAGTATATTATAAAGAATCTGTGCAAACGGAATCACAAGTGGAGCATGCGATTGAGGAGTTTGAAAAAAAAGATGTAAATTTAATTTTTGGTCATGGAGATTCTTATTCTTATTTTTTTAACGAAGTGGCCGATAAATATCCTTCTATTCATTTTGTTAGTTTTAACGGAAATGCAAAGAAAGAAAATGTAACAAATTTCTCTTTTAAAAGTTATGCCATGGGCTTTTTTGGTGGAATGGTAGCAGGACATATGACGAAAACAAACAAAGTGGGAATTATTGCTGCATTTGATTGGCAACCAGAAGTCATGGGGTTTGCTGATGGAGTACGCTACGAAAATCCACAAGCGGATGTCCAAATCAAATTTGTTCATCATTGGGATGATGTTGATTTAGCTTTAACCTTTTTTAATGAATTGTTAATAGAGGATATTGATGTCTTTTATCCTGCTGGTGATTTATATAATGTCCCAATAATTGAGAAAGTAAAAGAACATGGATTGTATGCCATTGGTTATGTTTCCGACCAAAGTTATTTAGGAGAACAAACGGTACTAACAAGTACAGTCCAACATGTTGACAAGTTATATGAATTAGCTGCGAAAAAGTTTAACGAAGGTACATTGTCATCTGGCAACATTTATGTTGATTTTCAAGATGATGTAATCTCTTTAGGAAAATTTAGTTCACAAGTAGACAAACCATTTCAAAAGAAAATCAATCAATTAGTCAATAGGTATAAAAAAACCGGAAAGTTACCAAATGAAAATTGAAAGTAGCAAAACATTCTATACATTTTTGTAACTGGCAATCATATTTTTTATATTTTCATAATATACGTTGGCCACACTTTCAAACGAAATGAGGCATTTTTTGTTTTTATGCATCGAATAAAGGGGACTGCTAAAAAGTGTGGATGAATCACTTTTAGCAGTCCCCATATTTATATTATTAGGGAATTATGGGTAGTGTTTCCTTTCTCTCATAGTTCGAGTGGCTCTTCTGTTCGTTCGCATCTAGGCATTGGGTACGCACACCTAGTGAGTGATAACCTCCCTTCCTTCCGATAAGTCAACATCGACTCGTTCCTTGTCGTGTTTCCTATATCTCAGAGCGGGAGGGTTTCCCGTTCGTACGCCACTAAACGCTCACCTCCGCTTTTATTATTATCCAGCTCCGGCTCGCAGTGGCTAGCGAACGACCCCCTCCCTTCCCTACGATAAGTCAACATCGACTCGATCCTCGTCGTGTTTCCTATATCTCAGAGCGGGAGGGTTTCCCGTTCGTACGCCACTAAACGCTCACCTCCGCTTTTATTTTTTCAATTTGTTGATTATGTTTGGTATTGATTTGATATATGGTTTTAATTGGTTATATGTTTGCATGATTTGCTCGATTTGATCGATAAATTTTTCAATAGGTATATCGTTAAGAAAAGATGTTATCGGATCACTACTTTGTTCTCTATTTTTTTCAATCTTTTCCTTCTTCCGAGTTGGTAAGAAGAAAGACGTGAATTTTTCATCTATCTCCATATAGCGATTTTTCTTTTTATTGTCATTCACAACCATTCACCCCGCTTGTCATTTATATTTTTCAATTACAAATTATGATGCCACCAACCAAAGGTATAGGTGATTGTCTACAAAAATAGACATTGATAAAATCATTAAAATTAGATAAAATTAGTACCAAGTACTAATAATTGATAATAAAATTTATTATAAGTAATTACTTCATGTAAAGGAGTTTGAAAAATGAACGCTGGTATATTAGGAGTTGGAAGAGCATTACCTGAACGTGTGTTAACAAATAAAGATTTAGAAAAAATGGTCGATACATCTGATGAATGGATTCGAACAAGAACGGGTATTCAAGAACGTCGAATAGCATCTGACGATATAGATACATCTGATATGGCATATGAAGCGGCAAAAAAAGCAATAGAACATGCAGGTATAAGTCCAGAAGAAATTGATTTTATCATTACTTCAACCGTTACACCGGATCAACCGTTTCCTTCCGTTTCATGTATGCTTCAAGAAAAACTAGGGGCAAAACATGCGGGAGCAATGGATGTTAGTGCTGCGTGTGCAGGATTCATGTACGGCATGGTAACTGCAAAACATTTTATCGAATCAGGCTCTCATAAGTATATTTTAGTTGTCGGAGCTGAGAAACTATCTAAAATATTAAATTGGGAGGACCGTAATACTTGTGTGTTATTTGGTGACGGTGCAGGAGCGGTTTTAATGGGACCGGTATCAGAAGGAAGAGGTATTTTATCTTATGAACTTGGTGCGGATGGATCTGGAGGCAAACATTTGTATCAAGATAAGTATGTTCATATGAACGGTAGAGAAGTGTTTAAATTTGCTGTCAGACAAATGGGTGAGTCTAGTGTAAATGTGTTAACGAAAGCAGGTTTTACAAAAGACGATGTTGATTTTCTAATTCCACACCAAGCAAATATTCGAATTATGGAATCTGCAAGAGAAAGACTTGAGCTTCCAGAAGAGAAAATGTCAAAAACGATACACAAATACGGGAATACATCTGCAGCATCTATTCCAATTTCTATTGTTGAAGAGTTGGAAGCAGGGAAAATTAAAGATGATGACCTCATTGTCATGGTTGGTTTCGGCGGAGGATTAACATGGGGTGCTATATTATTAAGATGGGGAAAATGATCAACTGTCATGGTTTTGAAAGGAGATGGAAAGCGTGAAAAAAAGAAGAGTTGTAATTACGGGAGTAGGAGCCGTAACCCCTGTAGGTAATAGTGCAGAAGAAGCTTGGAAAAATATCATTAACGGTCAATCAGGTATCGGTCCTTTAACAAGAGTGAATGCTGATCTTTTTCCAGCAAAAGTTGCAGCAGAAGTAAAAGATTTTGATATTGAGAAATTTTTAGACCGCAAAGACGCAAGAAAAATGGATCGTTTCACTCATTTTGCTGTTGCTGCTTCTTTAATGGCTGTAAAAGATGCCAATTTAACTATTGATGAAAGCAATGCTGAGCGTGTCGGTGTTTGGATTGGTTCTGGGATCGGTGGTATGGAAACATTCGAACAACAATACGAAATTTTTAATAAAAGAGGTTACCGAAGAGTAAGTCCGTTCTTTGTTCCAATGATGATTCCTGATATGGCTGCTGGACAAGTATCCATTTTATTAGGAGCTAAAGGAATTAACTCATGTACTGTTACAGCATGTGCTACAGGAACTAATTCAATAGGTGATGCATTTAAAGTTATTCAACGAGGCGATGCAGATGTCGTTATTTCCGGTGGAACAGAGGCTCCAATCACCAATATGTCGTTAGCAGGATTCTGTGCTAACACTGCTCTTTCTACAAATCCTGACCCAAAAACAGCATCAAGACCTTTTGATAAAAATCGTGATGGATTCGTTATTGGAGAAGGAGCAGGAATTGTTGTCTTAGAAGAGTTAGAACATGCTCTTAAAAGAGGAGCAAAAATTTATGCGGAAGTAGTTGGATACGCATTTACAGGTGATGCTTACCATATTACAGCTCCAGCACCTGAAGGAGAAGGTGGGGCACGTGCGATGGCATTAGCGCTAAGAGACGGTGAAGTAAGCGTAGAAGAAGTAGATTATATAAATGCTCATGGTACAAGCACCGAATACAATGATAAATTTGAAACAGCAGCCATTAAAAAGGTGTTTGGAGATCACGCTTATAAACTAGCGGTAAGTTCAACAAAATCAATGACTGGACATCTACTAGGTGCAGCTGGTGGTATAGAAGCTATTTTCACTGCATTAGCGATTAAAGAAGGAATTATGCCACCAACCATTAACTTACAAACTCCTGATCCAGACTGTGATTTAGATTATGTTCCGAATGAAGCAAGAAAGAGAGATATTAAAGTTGCTATTAGTAACTCGCTAGGATTTGGTGGTCATAATGCAACATTAGTATTTAAAAAATATGAATAAACTTATTTAACCTATAAAGGAAAGTCCTTTATAGGTTTTTTTATGTCAATTTGTATAGAACGTCAAATAAGATTATTAGATATGTGTAAAATGTAACATCCACACTCATAAGATATAAAAAAACATTGAAGGAGATTATCAACATGGGTGTAATACGAACAGATGAATGGCTAGAACAAGATTTTGAAAATGTATTATCAATTTGTAAAAGAATGAAAAAATCTTTCGAAGATGCAGATGAAAAAGAAATTTTTCAATTTTTATATAAAAAAGGATTGTACAAACCGTCAAAATTCTCTAAAATAGATTACCATAAGTTAAAAAAAATAAGAGTGTGGGAAAAAATCGATCGATTTTTCCATAAATATAAGAAAAAGTGGAATGGACCAGATATTCCCATTTATATTTTTCCTATAAGAAAATCGATTAATATGAATTTTCAAAAAACAGGCATTTCGTTCAAAGATAAAATGATTTTATTTTTATCCCCACTGGAAGATGATAAGGAATATGAAGCATTATTTGTTCACGAATATCATCATGCCTCAAGAATGAATCAATTAATAAAGCCGTTGGATGAGTATACATTATTAGATTCAATCATTATGGAAGGCTTAGCCGAACATGCAGTACTGGAATATTGTGGAAGTGAATACTTGGCCAAATGGTGTGAATATTATTCAAATAAAATGATTAAGAATTTTTGGGATTTTTATTTATCAAAAAATCTGAATATTAAATTAGATAATCCGATGCACGATGTTTTATTATATGGGATGAAACAATTTCCAACAATGGTTGGGTATGCATGCGGTTTTTATTTAATTAATGAGTTCAAAAAGAAAAATCATTTTTCTACAAAAACATTTTTAGATTCCCCACCTGAACGTTTTTTAATCGATTAAATCTATTAATTACAAGGTTTGTACAATAAAAGTTGTTATTTTAAATATTAAAAGAGTTAAAATAGTGTGAAAAAAAGTATTGCAAATGTAATGAAATTGTAATACTATTTTATACAAGCATAATAATTGACTGAATAATTCAAAAAGTTAGAGGTGTATCATGAGCAAACTAACACACTCACCTAAAGAAACACCATTGTTAGAAATAAAGAACCTAGAAACTGCCTTCAAAATCGATGGTGAATATTATAATGCTGTTGACAACGTTTCATTTAAAGTTAATTCTCGACAAGTATTAGGAATTGTTGGCGAATCCGGATGCGGGAAAAGTGTGATGTCGTTATCGATTATGAAGCTTCTCCCAAAAGGGATCGGAGAGATTCGTAGCGGAGAAATTTTATTTGACGGAAAAGATTTATCAAAAATGTCAGATAAAGAGATTAATAAGATTCGAGGAAAAGACATTGCAATGATTTTCCAAGAACCAATGACTTCCTTGAATCCTGTTTTTACGATTGGTTATCAATTACAAGAAGCATTATTTAACCATATGAAAATTACCAAACAGGAAGCAAGACAAAGAGCAATTGCATTATTAAAAAGTGTTGGAATTTCTCGTCCAGATAAAATTGTTGACGAATATCCACATCAATTGTCTGGTGGTATGAGGCAACGTGTTATGATAGCAATGGCAATTGCTTGCCAACCAAAACTTCTTATTGCAGATGAACCTACAACTGCACTTGACGTAACAGTTCAAGCACAAATTCTTGATTTGTTAAAAGAAATCCAAAGTACTAATGATATGTCCATCATTTTAATTACACACGATTTAGGTGTCGTAGCTGAAATGTGCGACGATGTTATTGTCATGTATGCTGGGAAAATAGTAGAAAAGACCGATGTCGATACATTGTTCTATGATCCAAAGCATCCATATACAAAATTGTTAATGGGTGCGATACCAAAAATGGATGAGGATAAAGAAGTACTAGACTCGATTAAAGGGATTGTACCTTCGTTAAAAAATATGCCAAAAGTTGGATGTAAATTTGCTGCTCGCTGTCCAAATGCGATGCCAGAGTGCTCATTAATTACACCACAATTGGCTGAAACGGAAAAAGGTCACGAGGTTGCTTGTTTATTGTATGAAACAAGTAAACCTAAGGAAGGGATGAACGTACAATGAGCAGCGTAGAAAAAATACAACCGTTAGCGAGTGAAAACGCAAAAGATTCAGAAGTTTTATTAGAGGTAAAAAATTTAAAAACTTATTATCCGGTAAAAGGTGGATTTTTTAGAAGAACAATTGCTAACGTAAAAGCGGTCGATGATGTTTCCTTCCAAATAAAACGTGGGGAAACCTTAGGATTAGTTGGAGAGTCCGGTTGCGGAAAATCAACAACAGGAAGAACCATTTTACGTTTGCTCAATCCTACAGATGGGCAAATACTTTTTGAAGGAAAAGATATTACAAAACTACAAGGAAGAGCATTGCGGGAAGCACGTAAAGATTTTCAAATGGTATTCCAAGACCCATATGCTTCCTTAAATCCAATGCAAATGGTCGGAGATATCGTAGCCGAACCTTTAAAGAACTTCGGAAAACACGATAAAAAACAGTTAAAAGAAGAAGTTATGCAACTGCTTAACCGTGTTGGTTTACCAGAAGACGCTTATTACAAATATGCGCATGAATTTTCTGGAGGTCAGCGCCAAAGGATCGGTATTGCAAGGGCATTAGCATTAAAACCAAAATTGATTGTTGCAGACGAACCAGTTTCTGCATTGGACGTTTCCGTGCAATCACAAGTGTTAAACTTGTTGAAGGATTTACAAAAAGAATTCGGCTTAACGTATTTGTTTATTGCGCACGACTTAAGTGTCGTTAAACATATGAGCAACCGAATAGGAGTTATGTACTTAGGAAATTTAGTAGAAATTGCCGATCGTAACTCCATTTACGATGAGCCATTACATCCTTATACGCAAGCGTTAATCTCAGCAATTCCTGAGCCGGATCCAAGAAAGAAAAAGGAACGAATCATATTAAAAGGTGACGTTCCAAGTCCGGTTAATCCGCCATCCGGATGCCCATTCCATACTAGATGTCCGATGGCTAAAGAAGAGTGTTCGAAAATTAAGCCTACCTTAAAGGAGGTGAAGCCAGGACATCAAGTAGCTTGTATCCTTTACAATTAATAACATTAAAACAAAAACATTTTCGGGGGGAAAAAAATGAAAAAGTCATTTTTATGGCTAACGTCACTAATGCTTGTTCTTTCTTTAGTATTAGCTGCATGTAGCGGTAAGAAAGAAACATCTAACAGTGACGGCGGCGACAACAACAAAGATTCTGGACCACAAGCTGGAGGAACTTTAACTTATGCAATGGAAGCTGAATTCAAAGGTTTACTAGATATCAACTTCTACGATGGCCAATCAGATGCTGAAATTTTAACTTTCAACACTGATGGATTAATTACATTTGATGAGAACTTAGTTCCACAACCAAACATTGCAAAATGGGAAACTACTGATAACAAAGTTTACAAATTTACTTTTGAAAAAGGTGTTAAATGGCACAATGGCGATGAGCTAGTTGTTGACGACTGGATTTTCGCAATTGAAACAATTGCAAAAATTGGTCCAGATCATCAACGTTGGTCCAACGTTAACACTATCGAAGGTGCGAAAGCATTTAACGAAGGTAAAGCAGACTCTATTTCCGGTTTGAAAAAAATCAACGATTATGAAATCGAAATCACTTTCGACAAAGCTCGTGTAAACAACTTAGAAAACCTTTGGACTTATCCAATGAACAGAAACCATTTCAAAGATTTAGCTGGAAATACTAACATCGATGACTGGTTAGGATCTGACCAAGTACGTTTAAACCCAATTGGTACTGGTCCATTCAAAATTTCAAAAGTTATTCCTGGTGAATCTGTAGAATTAGTTCGTTTTGACGACTACTGGAAAGGTAAACCATACCTTGATAAAATCGTAGTAAAAGTAATTGACGGTTCTTTAATCGTCGGTGAATTACAAAATGGTGGAGTTGACATGAGTGCATTCCATCCATCATTACTTCCTGAAATCGAAAAATTACAAAATGTAAAAGTCGAAGAAGTTCCAGGTCTTTCTTACTACTACATCGGATTTAAACTTGGTACGTTTAAAGATGGTAAGAGCGTAATGGATAAAGACAAATATGCTAATAAAAAATTACGCCAAGCAATGCTTTATGCTATCGACCGTCAGGGTTGGGTTGATGCATTCTTCAGTGGTTTAGGTAACCCTGTTAACCGTCCAGTTCCAACTGCTCACTGGATTGCAGCAGACGATAAAGATTTACCAAACCAATACACATATGATCCTGAAAAAGCAAAACAATTGCTTGATGAAGCAGGATATAAAGATGTTAACGGCGACGGATTCCGTGAAGATCCAAACGGTAAAGAATTTATAGTTAAATTTGCACACTATGACACTGGTAACCCAACTTATGAAGCTCGTGCAAGAGCGATCACTCAATATTGGGAAGAAGTAGGATTAAAATCTGAACTTACTATGACAGAAGTTAACTTATACTATGATCAAATTGAAAAAGACCATGAATCTTTAGAAGTATTCTACGGTGGTTGGGGTACAGGTGCTGACCCAGATCCACTACCAATCTGGAGCATTGACTCTGTTTGGAACTACCCACGTTGGGTAAACGAAGAAGCTCAAAAATTACTTGAAGATGCTGTTGATGTATCAATCGTTGGTACTGATCAACAAAAACGTAAAGATCTATACGTTAAATGGCAATCTATTGTAAACGAAGAATTACCATTACTTCCAATTATGGAACTTAAAGACGCTTATGCGATATCAAGCAGACTACAAGATGTTAAAATTAGCCCTGTAGGTATGGAAGATCCTCATTTATGGTGGATTAAACAATAATTCATAGTTTCCTTGATTGAAGATAAGGAGAATGCATATGCTTAAATATACGCTTCGAAGATTACTAGCCATGATTCCAATGCTTTTCCTTATCTCCATCATAGTGTTTTCCCTGGCAAAAATGATGCCAGGGGATTCATTTGGTGGAGAAATCGATCCGGCGAATACTGATCCGGAATATATCGAACAAATGCGTGAAAAGCTTGGATACAATGATCCAATTTATCAACAATATTTCCGTTGGATAACAAATTTCCTTCAAGGTGATTTCGGTAAATCTACTCGTTATAAAATACCAGCAAGTGAAATTATCATGGAGCGAATTCCAAATACAGTTTTCTTAAGTTTAACTTCTTTAATTATTACTTATGTTTTAGCTTTAGCGATGGGTATTTATTCTGGTCGAAAACCATACACCATTGGTGATAATACGATTGCAACAGCAAACTATATTGGACTTGCATTACCTTCTTTCGTTGCGGGGGTATTTGCAATTTATATTTTCTCATTTAATCTTGGTTGGTTCCCTTCAAATGGATCAGTAGATATTTCAATACCAGAGGGAACAATTGAATACTGGCTTAGTAGATTACATCACGTTCTACTACCAGCAATAGTACTAGGATTATTAAATACGGCAGCTTATACGCAATTTTTGCGTAATGATATTATAGAGAATAGTAGAAAAGATTTTGTTCGTACTGCTCGTGCAAAAGGTACTTCAGAGAACAAAATCTACAATGTTCATATTTTTAGAAATTCAATCATTCCATTAGTTACATTCTTAGGGTTCGATATCGTAAACTTAATCGGTGGTGCCATTATTACAGAAACAATTTTCACATATCCAGGAATTGGACAACTATTCTTAAGCTCTGTAACAAATCGTGATTATCCTGTATTAATGACATTAACGATGATGTTCTCCATTTTAACTTTAATCGGAAATTTAGTGGCAGATATACTTTACTGTATTGTCGACCCACGAATTAGACTAGATTAGGAGGAATGGCTATGGAAGTTATGACAGATAAACAAACTTCAGTTAAAATAAAGCCACCTAAGAGCATGTCTCCATGGGCCATTGCTCGAAGAAAGTTTTTAAAAAATAAACTTGCGATGATAAGTTTGAGTTTTCTTATTTTCGTAACGATTATTTCATTCTTAGCACCATATATTACAACGCAAGATATAGTAAAAATCAATCTTGGTTCTATGTCTCTTCCACCATCATCTGATCACTGGTTAGGAACAGATAAAAGTGGACGAGATGTGTTTACTAGACTGCTTTATGGTGGTAGAATTTCATTATTTATTGGACTTGCATGTACAGCATTCGTTGTTTTAATTGGTACAATAATTGGATCTATTGCAGGATTTTTCGGTGGCGTAGTTGATAATTTATTAATGCGCTTCACTGATTTTGTTATTACATTCCCATTCATGGTATTCGTTATCGTTTTAAACGCAATTTTATTTGGAAAAGTTAGTGGCGTTTGGGTTTTAATCATGGTAATTAGTGGACTAAGTTGGGGTGGAGTTGCCCGTATTGTCCGTAGTAAAATCCTTGCCGAGAAAGAGAATGAATATGTACTAGCAGCGATATCCATAGGATGTTCACCAACTAAAGTTATTATCAAACATTTACTTCCTAATGTATTATCGACAATTATCGTTCAAGCAACGATTTTATTTGCTAGTATGATTGTTGCTGAATCTGGTTTAAGTTATTTAGGATTCGGTGTACCTTCAGATACGCCTAGCTGGGGGAACATGCTATCATATGCCAATGAACCAGACGTTTTACAAGATAAACCTTGGATCTGGATTCCACCGGCATTAGCTATCACATTAACAATATTATCGATCAACTTTATTGGTGAAGGTATCAAAGACGCACTAAATCCAAAATCATTTAGATAAATCTACCAATTTAAACTGGTAGATTTTTTTGTTTTATGACGAACAAAAAAGATTGAATCACTACAAACTTTCCCAATTAATTGAGTTAAGATTATATAATAAAGAATTTCTACTTTTTTAAAGAGAATTTTGAATGATTCGGTCATTGCTATATTATAAGCGTTTATTAAGCCAAAAAAGTTCATTGGATAATTAGGAATAATTTTACTCCTTGCTGCCTATACTTATGGACAAAAGTAAGAAGCGAGGGGTTCGACATGATGTATTTGCATGATGTGTGGGTTAACTGGTTCGAAGGTGAGGAAAACGGATATAACGTATGTCATTTTCATGAATGGAGAAAAGATGACAGCATTGAATTATTAGATCAAGTTCCCCTTTTAAAAATTGAATCTTCCTTATACGATTATATTGAAAACGATTTATCAGAACTACCCCAAAAACTATTGGATGATGTGTATCAGAAAGCATATTTAAGGAAAAATCATGAAAGAATTCAATTAGATTATTGTTTCATTGTAACGGATGGAAACGGAATATTAGTAGTAGATACGTTAGGCTATAAAATTCCAATAAGAAAAAGTCGATTAATTCCAAGACAAGAGCATTTAGTATATGACATGATTGAAAATCAAGAAGTAATAGAATATGATTTTACCATTCAAAACAAAAAGCAGTATCATATCCTTTCTCCAAGTCCAGAGTTAATGATGGGGTTGACGAGAAAAGAAAGACAGTTGAAACAATTACTATTTATGGCCCTTGATCAAATGTATTCAACAAAAAATACAGCAGAAGTTCGATATTGGAATACAGAATGGTCTCCTAATGAATATGAAAAAATACAACAAATGAATTTTGAAGAAGCTTGGAACCACTTATATGAAGAAGTCAAATATGGTTGGTCAGAAAAACATGAAAAATTATGTGAAGGTCTTATAAAAGGACAGCCTTTTTTTGAAAAACTTTGGGAATTAGAAAAAGGTTTCACTGTAAATTAATTTTACATATTATACGAAAAATACGCTTGACTTCCCAAGCGTATTTTTTATGTGCGCCCGGCATGTACATGAACTATAGGGTGTAAGTCCCGAACCCCGAAGACAGAAGTAGAGGTTAGCCAAGAGCAAGGGTGTCCGTGGTGACGCGGAATCTGAAGGAAGCTGGAGGCAAAACACCGGTCCGAGGAACACGAACCTCATATAAGGCTAGATATGATTGAGTGAGTTTGCATAACAAAACAAAGCTCTTTCTGTCGAAGGTCATATCGAGTAAATGAGGCGGATAGAT
>NZ_JBYLHW010000036.1:0-27463 GCF_057747715.1 Bacillus sp. JST-5
ATCTATCCGCCTCATTTACTCGATATGACCTTCGACAGAAAGAGCTTTGTTTTGTTATGCAAACTCACTCAATCATACCTAGCCTTATATGAGGTTCGTGTTCCTCGGACCGGTGTTTTGCCTCCAGCTTCCTTCAGATTCCGCGTCACCACGGACACCCTTGCTCTTGGCTAACCTCTACTTCTGTCTTCGGGGTTCGGGACTTACACCCTATAGTTCATGTACATGCCGGGCGCACATAAAGAAACTCTAACCGCATTGGTTAGAGTTTAACTTTCCATTTAAGCTTCTTTAGCAACTGGGTAGACGCTAACTTTTTTCTTATCGCGTCCAAAACGTTCGAAACGAACGATACCGTCTACTTTTGCATATAGAGTATCGTCTCCGCCACGTCCAACGTTTACTCCTGGATAAATTTTAGTTCCGCGTTGACGGTATAAAATAGATCCGCCAGTAACGAATTGACCGTCTGCGCGTTTAGCTCCAAGACGTTTCGCGATAGAGTCACGACCGTTTTTCGTAGAACCTACACCTTTTTTAGATGCGAAAAACTGAAGGTCTAATCTTAACATAGTTTCCACCTCCTAATTATTTGAAGGTAATTGTCATATATTGACCATAATCTCTTTCGATCGTCTGTAACGATACAATCATTCCTTTTAACAAGATTTGTGCTTTCTCATACGACTCCTTACTTATATTTTCAGGAAGTTCGCAGTGGAGAAATCCACCTTGATCGCCTTGAGCGATTTGAGGAATGATTCCTGCTATTTCTTCAATGGCATTGACCGTACCAAATGTAACGGCCGACACACCGGCACATACAATATCTTCACCATGACGAGCAAAATTAGCATGACCCGAAACGGTAAACGAAGATATATCTCCTTGACCGTTTTGATAAATGATTACTTTTATCATTATTGGCCGCCTTATGCGTTAATTTTTTCAATAACAACTTTTGTATAAGGTTGACGATGACCTTGTTTACGGCGATAGTTTTTCTTCGCTTTATATTTGAAAACGATAATTTTCTTTTGACGACCTTGTTTTTCAACTTTACCAGTTACAGTTGCGCCTTCAACTACTGGGCTACCAACTTTAACAGTATCGCCACCAACAAGTAAAACTTTGTCAAAAGTAACAGTTTCACCAGGCTCAGCATTTAATTTTTCAACATAAATAGCTTGGCCTTCTTCAACACGAATTTGTTTACCGCCAGTTTCAATAATTGCGTACATGATCTGCACCTCCTCTTAGACTAAGACTCGCCAAAGTCAGGCGTTTGTCAAAGGACAAAACTTAAATACCTGCATTGAGCGGTTGTAGCACGGGTGCTACAAGTAATAACATATGAATACTATCATATATTCACTGAAAAAGTCAAGATACCTTTCGTAATGTTATTCCATTTTTATCACTTGGTAAAATGGAATATTTTCATCCACTTCCTTAAAAATGATTTTGACATTTAATACTTCTTCAAGGTTTTCTTTAAATTTTTTATTTTCTCCTTCAAAATGTTCAATAACATCATTAGTTGCTTCAATTGTCACTTTAGAATAATCGGAACCTTTAAATTCCCACAATTCCCTTTCTAATTGAAATGCTTTTGACACGGCAGAATAGATTTTTCCTGTTCCTGAACAAACTGGACAATCGGTCAATAATGTTTCCTTTAAACTGCTTTTTTCTCTTTTTCTCGTCATTTCTAAAATGCCAAGGGAAGTAAAGCCTTTAATATCAGTTGTTACAGAATCCCTTTTTAAATATTCTTTGAATTGTTTCACTAGTTCATCTCTAAGCCCTTGACTTTTCATATTAATAAAATCAATTAAAATCATGCCACTTATGTTTTGAACCATTAATTGTCTAGCAATTTCTTTTGCTGCTAATGCATTTGTTTCATAAATAGAACGTTCTTTTTCTTTTTGACTAATAGATTTCCCTGAATTCACATCAATAACTGTACAAGCTTCCGTATGCTCCATAATAAAATAAGAACCATTGGATAGCCAATACACTTTTTTTGTCGCTTTTTCTAATTCTCCATCAATTCGATAGGCTGTAAATATATTTTCTTTTTCTCGATAAAATTGAATATTAATATTAGGAATGTGAGTTTTTAACTCTTGAATGAATTCTATACTGTCACAAATTACTTCCGTTTCTAATTCAATCGTTTCATTCACAATTTGTTGAATAAAATTATCCATTTCCTCCAATAATGCTGGTGCTTTCACTTGTTGTGAGAAAAGTACTAACTTTTCATAACGTTCTCTTAAGATTTTCCATTCGGAAAAAACTTTTTCTTTTGTTGAAAATTTTGCATTTGTTCGAATGAGGATACCTTCATGTTCTTTTTTTTGTTGCGCCACCCACATTCTCCAGTCTTCTCGTGTATGTTCCTCCATTTTTTTAGAAACTGCGATATAATGTCCGTTTGGCATATATACAATATTTTTTCCGGGGAGTTCAATAATTCCCGTTAACCGATAAAGTTTATGATCGGTTTCGTCTTTTTCAATTTGTACCATTAGCTTTTCTCCTTGAAAGACGAACGATGAAATGGGAGTTGTTTGTTTCATAGGATCTTTGCTTGAAATATAAGAAACTAATTGATTTCGATGAATATATCCTTTCATCCCGTTTCCTAAATGAACGAACGCAGCATTTAAACTTGGAACCACTTTTTCTACAACACCTACATATATGTGACCGACTTTCGAACGAGAATGTGGTTGGTCAATCATGATTTTTTCAATCCGTCCATCATTTAATACGGCCAATCTTCGTTCTGTTTCTCTTGCATTAATAATGACTGTTTTCATTGTTCTCTCCTTAAAAATCTTTTATTGCCATGTTTAATAAAGCAGATGATCCCTCATTGTTTGGAAGATTTCCTTGTATGTTTTTTTCATCAAGGAAAAAAGGTGTAATACGCATACTTTTTTAAGAAAGAAAATGACTAATTGGTTGGGATATAGCATTTGAACGAAAAAAAGAATCTAATAAATATTGTTCCTCAATCGTCCCTTTCACTTTCCCTTTATTCATGACTTTTATAATATGTTGACAGTCTCTCCGAAATTGAGAGAGGGCATCCAAAACTGTTTGTTGACTGTCTAAGTAAATAGGAACAATCGATGAAAAATGTTCATGCTGGTAATAACGGTTTAATAAAAATCTCATAAATATAAAGTTTCGTTGACGCCAGTCCTTTATTATTGATAATAACAAATAAATAATAATGATCCATCCATTTAATTGCAACGGAGACACGTATAGGAGAATGAAAATAAAGAGGATTAAAGAATATAATGAAACGAATAACGTCCATTTATATGCATTCATAAATGGATGTTTCATAGAGAAAAAGAGGTATAAAAGTTTTCCCCCATCTAATGGCCAAATCGGTAAAAGATTAAATAGTAAAATGACAAGATTGTAATGATTAAAAATTGCAAACGTATTTTCTGATATGAAAGAAAGGGAATATAAAATGGAAGACCCCCCCCATAATAATAGGTGTTGAAGCGGTCCACCAATGGTAACAAAAAACTCTTCTTTCATCGGCTTATTTCCGAATTCTTCTGTTTCTACCATTCCTCCAAATGGTAGGAATGTCACTTTTCGTATTCTCCATGAAAAAAAATGGGCAAAAAGGATATGCCCAATTTCGTGGATAAAAATAATCACTAATATCATCAATAATTCATAAAAATAACCAGTAACAACGGCAGTAGCAATCATGAACCATAATGTAAAATGAATGCGGGTATTTTTTAATAACATCCATAAGTTATTCAAACGTAATCACCTGTGTTGGATCAATAAATTTGTTATCTTTTTCAATAGCAAAATAAAATTCGCCTTTCGAACCATCCTCATGATTGGAAACAGTACCAATTTCCGTATTTTTATCCACCCGCTCATATAAACCAACTTTAATGTCTCCTAAATGTCCATACCAACTGATACTTTTATCTTCATGTTGAATCATGACCGTTTTCCCATAAGAATCTTTGACACCAGTAAAAATGACTAAACCTTTGTTCATCGCTTTTACAGGTGCATCGGTAGCAGTTTCAATCATGATCCCCTCTTTGTTTGATTGAAAGTTCGAAGCTGGTAATGCATATTCAAAGGTTGTTTCTTCATCCGTTTTCTCTTTACGAGGGAACAATGCTAACGGTTTTCCGAATAAATCTTCATACCATCCGGCTACCGCTGCAAATTGAAATTCTTCCTTCATTGTTTTAGTAACAAATTGACGAGCTTGATCAAATTGTGGAGAAGAATTTTTAAATAAAATAGCTGTAATGAGAACAATACAAGCAGACATTAACAATTTAAAAATAAATACTTCTTTGTTAAAGAGCGGAAATTCTTGATGTTCTAGATTATCTAACGTAGAGGAAGGAACATGGTAGTTAGGAGATAATAACTTTGTGGAACGATGGGATTTGCGATTTCTTTCTTTCCTACGATTAGCGATTCTCTTTTTTATTTCTTCTGCCCGATTACGCATACATACAACCATTCCTTTTTCGATCATTTTTTGTACAAGTGTATGACTTGTCTTATAAAAGTATGACTGCGCTTTGGTTTGGTTAGGAA
Source organism: Bacillus sp. JST-5 (assembly GCF_057747715.1). Taxonomy (NCBI): domain Bacteria; kingdom Bacillati; phylum Bacillota; class Bacilli; order Caryophanales; family Bacillaceae; genus Bacillus; species Bacillus sp. JST-5. The sequence goes on from NZ_JBYLHW010000036.1 coordinate 4,621, forward strand.
ATCTTAAAGTTAGAGAGCTATAAGATACAATAAAAAAACCCAAGCGAACGTTTATAACTTTCAAAACAGAAAGTCATGTTCTACTTGGGTGTTTATTTATCTTACACCAAATAATTGTTTTATTTTTGAAAAAACTCCTTTTGAAGTCGTATCTAAGTTTTGCAAAGGAACGGATTCGCCTAATATCCTTCTAGCAATATTTCGGTACGCAATGCTAGCCTTACTGTTCGGATTTAACACGATCGGCTCTCCATCATTTGATGCACGAATCACTGCTTCATCGTCTGCGACAATTCCTAACAGATCGATGGATAAATGAGCCGTGATTTCGTCAATATCTAACATTTCACCTTTTTTCATCATATGATTTCGAATACGATTGATAACTAGCTTAGGAGGTTCAATATCTTCTTTTTCAAGTAATCCTATAATACGGTCGGCATCACGAATCGCTGAAATTTCCGGTGTAGTGACAACAATCGCCTGATCAGCACCAGCAATTGCGTTTTTAAATCCTTGTTCAATTCCAGCAGGACAGTCTATTAAAATATAATCATATTCTTGTTTTAATTCCTCTACCATTTTTTTTATTTGATTTGGCGTAACTGCCGTTTTATCGCTCGTTTGTGCAGCAGGTAATAGAAACAGTAAATCATTAAATCGTTTATCTTTAATTAATGCTTGATGAAGCTTGCAACGACCAGTCGCAACATCGACTATATCATAAATGACACGGTTTTCTAACCCCATGACGACGTCAAGATTTCTTAAACCGATATCTGTATCGATTAAACATACTTTTTTTCCTTGCATTGCCAACGCGGTTCCGATGTTAGCCGATGTAGTCGTTTTTCCTACTCCGCCTTTACCGGAGGTAACAACAATCGCCTCTCCCACGACTTATAGTCCCCCTTCTATCAATCTCGTTAAGTTTGGACGCAGTTTTATCAACGTTTGTAATCGATCTATAACGATGACATTTGAATCATCTACATATGCACATTCCATATCATGACGTTCTTGATCGTCCCTATCAGGTGCACGATTTATGTATTCACCAATTCTTAACTGTGTCGGTTGCATAAGCGATGCACAAATTACTGCTTCAAGATTTCCTTCATATCCAGCATGGGCTATCCCTCTTAATGCCCCTAAAATAAAAATATTTCCACCTGCTATCACTGTCCCACCAGGATTCACGTCTCCAATAAGCAAAAGATCTCCGGGTACCGATAAAACTTGTCCAGATCGAACAACTTTTGCAACCGAGACAATCTCTGATTCTCTTTTCATGCGATCGGCATCTTCTTTTGATACGACATTTGATTCAATCGATTCTACGACAAAATTTTTCTTATGACGAATTAAATCCCGTATCGCTTGCTCCTGCTGACTCGTTAAGTAACGGTATCCCGTATGGATTCGAACCGTTACAAGAGGAGTATCCTCATCCTGTTGATAATGGATCGATATTTTTTCTTCTAATTCTTTTAACAATTCAGGAAAGGAGCATGTGTCATCTAAATGAAGAATAAGCCCGTCCTTTGTTCCTTTAATCATAACATTTTGCAATTTTCTCATGCATGTGTCACCTCAATAAGTTAAAAGTTCAACAAAAGGCGGGCATTTTCCTTTTTTCATCATTTAATCTTTTAATTTAGAATTATGATTGGAACATGCCCTCTTCATCACGTCTAATTTTATTATAATATTCAAGTCGTTTTTTTACAGGATAAAATAGTATAAAGAAGAAAATGATATTTAACAAAATAGTTGGTAGTAAACGTATATTGGCGAATTGCTGATAATTCATCGTTGTTTCTCTTAACAATAAATAAATTTGATAGATACCAAATTCTAAAAAGGTAAGACTAACAATCGTAACAAGACTTACCATAAATATATTTGATTGTAGTACCTTCATCAATAAGTATACTAAATAAATAGTAAATGGGTACCAGAATAAATAGATTCCAAAAATTTCTGCATAAATCACATCTTGTAACAGTCCAAAGAGAAAGGCATAAAAAATTCCTGTTTTTTTATCATAATACACCGTTACAAAAATTAAAAAAACAAAAATAAAGCGAGGAACGAAAATCCAGTTGTCGTAAGCAACGCTAGGGATTAACGAAACAAATAAATTTTCCCCTATAAAACATAAAATGGCGACAAGGGGGACATAGACTCGATTCATGAGCTTCCCCCCTCATCGGTTAAGTTTACATGTTCACATTCCATCACACGTTTCGTTACCATTACATAATCGATATCATATAAATTTGCAGAAGGTTTGATATAAGCAGTTTGTGTTAATCCATTTTTGTCTGTTTCTACGCTAGTAATTTTACCAATATACAAACCTCTTGGGAATTGGCATCCTAATCCGGAAGTTATAACATCTTGTCCTTTTGTTATTTTTTTGTCGATTGGAATTTCTTTTAATAGTAATCGTTCTTGTTGGCTATCATAGCCGTGGATAACGCCAAACACATCTTCTTCTCCTTGAACAATGGCAGAAATACGATTTAACGGATCCATCGTGCTTAGCAATTGAACGTTGGACGTAAATTTAGACGTGCTTTTCACTTTTCCTATCATGCCGTCAATCGTAATAACCGCCATATCTTTTTTTACCCCGTTAACTTCTCCCTTATCAATCACGATGATTTCATTCCAACGATCCGGATTTCTCGCCAACACAGATGCATCGATTGGATCATATTCGGATAGGTCAGTATCTTTGTTTAAAATACGTTTTAACTCTTCATTTTGCTTTTCTAAATCATTCACTTTTACTTTTAGCTGAACATATTCATCCAACCGTTGTTTTAAAACCCGGTTTTCTTCGTATGTTTTTTGTATTTCATTAATTTCTTTGAAAAAGCCCGCAACAACATGCGCGGGCTTTGAAACGATCGACTGAACAAAGCCTGTCGTATCTTTTATTAATTGTTCCGGCCAACTTAATTTACTTCTTTCTTGCCTAGAGAAGCCGATCAATGCCACGAGAACAATAATACAAACTAAAGATATGATTAACCGTTTATTTAATAAAAACTGTGGCATGATTTCACCTCTCTAACACCATTAACGTAAATCTTTTGCTTTATTTTTGAATAAATCGATATGTTCTAACGCTTTTCCAGTACCAATAGCCACACAATCTAGTGGGTTTTCTGCAATTAACACTGGCATATTTGTTTCTTCACTAATGATTTTATCTATATTTCTTAATAATGCACCACCGCCAGTTAGGACGATTCCACGATCCATAATATCGGCTGCTAATTCAGGAGGAGTTTTTTCTAAAGTATTTTTCACCGCATCTACAATTGCATAAACGGTATCATGTAATGCTTTTGAAACTTCTTCTGCGGTAATTTCAATTGTTTTTGGTAAGCCAGTCAATAAATCTCGACCACGAATTTCAATATTATCAATACCTTCTGGATCTCCTGCAGAACCGATTTCCATTTTAATAATTTCTGCTGTGCGGTCTCCAATCATTAAATTATATTGTTTTCGAATATAGCTAATAATCGCTTCATCCATTTCATCGCCTGCAATGCGAATGGATTGGCTTGTGACAATTCCGCCTAGAGAAATAATGGCAACTTCAGTAGTTCCACCACCAATATCAACGACCATGCTACCGGTTGGTTCCCATACTGGTAAATTCGCCCCAATTGCTGCGGCAAACGGTTCTTCAATCGTATATGCATCTCTAGCTCCAGCTTGTCTAGTTGCATCTATAACAGCACGTTCTTCTACCGCTGTAATACCAGATGGAACACAAACCATTACATATGGTTTTCGTGAAAATAAACCTTTATTTTTTGTCGCTTGTTGAATGTAATATTTCATCATAGTTGCCGTTGTTTCATAATCAGCAATCACTCCGTCTTTCATTGGACGTAATGCTACAACATTTCCTGGAGTGCGTCCAATCATATTTTTCGCATCATTTCCAACAGCAACAATTTTTTTTGTATCTGTTTGAAAGGCAACAACAGACGGTTCTCTTAAAACAATCCCTTTTCCTTTTACAAACACAAGCGTATTGGCCGTACCTAAATCTATTCCTAAATCTTTTGATCCGATTCCAAACATATTATGTATCTCCCTTTCTGAATACAAATTTAAGAAGTTTCTAATGGCTGTATTAGTGTATTCAAATTTACATAAAAAAATGAAGTGGTGAAAAAATCATACCCAATATTATATCGTATCTGATATATTTTTCATAGTGTTACATATAACCTTTTTCTTTCAAACTCACATACTTTTTCTCCCCGATAATAATATGATCGAGTAGTTCAATCCCCATCATTTTCCCACATTCGACAAGTCTTCTCGTTACATCAATATCTTCTTTGCTCGGAGTTGGGTCGCCAGATGGATGATTGTGTACGCATATAATGGATGCCGCTGAACGTTTTAGCGCTTCTTTAAAAATTTCACGTGGATGAACAATGGAAGAATTTAAACTGCCGATAAAAATAGTTTTTTGAAATAATACTTGATTTTTTGTATTGAGGAATAAACAAACGAAGTGCTCTTGTGATAAAAAACGCATCTCTTCCATCACATAATTGGCACCATCTTCCGGAGAACGAATGACATATTTATCTTCTTCTCGAAAAGAAGCGATTCTTCTTCCGAGTTCAATAGAGGCAAGTAATTGAACAGCCTTCGCTTTGCCTACCCCTTTGATGGAAGTTAATTCTTCTAATGTTGCATTCTTCAACATGCGCAATCCGTCGAAATGACGAATGATTTTTTGCGCCAATTGCAAGACCGATTCTTCTTTCGTACCTGTTCTTAAAAGAATGGCAATGAGTTCTTGAATAGATAAGCTTTCAGGTCCATGTTGAATAAAACGTTCTCGAGGTCTTTCTTCCGTCGGATAGTCTTTCAACATCACTTTTGCATCAATTGTCACGATTGAACCTCCCTAAAAGTGACATTTTAGGGAGCCAACGATTATCTTTTGTTAAAGCCCATGTCATTCAAGCAACGATAAAGCCGTGAAATCGGTAGTCCAACAATCGTATAATAATCTCCATTGACCTTTTTGACAAGTAATGCGCCTTTTCCTTGAATTCCATAGGCACCTGCTTTATCTAAAGGTTCCCCAGTACGAATATACGATGCCACTTCATCATCCGTTAGCTCCCAAAATGTCACAGAAGCTTTTTCGACAAATGTCTGCTGTTGATGACGATAAATTACAGATACACCAGTAAAAACTTCATGCGTTTTTCCTGATAACTGTTTTAACATTTGAAAAGCCTCATTCTCATTTTGAGGCTTCCCAAACACTTTTCCATCCAAATAAACAATGGTATCTGCACCAATAACGTAATGATTCGGATAATCTTCCGCAGTCGATTTCGCTTTACGTAATGACAGTTGTTGAACAATTTCTTCCGGGGATAGAGTTTCATCAACCGACTCATCCACATGACTAGCTACTGTTTGAATGGTATAACCCAATTGTTCGAGGAGTTCTTTTCGACGAGGTGATTGTGAAGCCAAAACGAGGTGTGACACTAATACCACCATTCCTTTCTTCTATCCTAACCTGGGAGATACTGCCTTTATCGTATCAAAAGAAAGGATGACAAACAATGACTAAAACATTTCATTTTCGCAACATTCCACGACTAAAAAAATTCTTTTGAAGGGAAAAGAAATGTTTTTTGAACACCATTATTTTGAAATTCATCATTTTACAAACTGGAATATTCTTCTACAAACTTGATTAACGATTTTTGCCCATTCAATAGATCTTCTTGACTATTCTCTTCTATAAATTTTTGAAACGATTCCCCGGACTGGACGAGATGTTTATGGATGGATTCAACCGTTTTATTATTGATCCCCTCCAATTCTTTCAATTTCTTTAATGTCTCTTTTAGTTCTTCACTTTTGCTACTTTTTCCAAGTAATTGCAGATCATTATTAATTACAAGTAATGTTTCATAATAAGATAAAGCTGATTCAAGAAATTCTTTTTCCGTTTTACTTATTCCCTTTATTTCTCTTTCAGGGAAAATGATCTCTCGTGCATACGTTTCTTCTTCTATTTTTTTATATTTTTCTTGTACTTTTTTCGCCATCTCTTGATTAGGTGCTAATCCGATAAAAACACGAAAGTCTTCACTTGTTTTTAAAATACCTGCTGGCAACTTTTTTTCTTCTAATGAATTTTTATGAGCCTTTGCTGATTCTTCTTTTGTAAAAACACCAGCTTGTACAATATAAGTTGGTAATCTTTTTAGAGTAACTATTTCATTACCATTATTTGTTGGTGATGCCGAAGCAGGTACGGAAGGTTCGTTTTTGTTACTAATATCATTATTTACTAGGATATTCCACATAAAAAAAGCAATTAAACATCCAGTTGCAATAGCAAAAATGCTCATTAGGATTGCTGATAGAGGAAAAGAACGACTAACATTTCTTTTCGATCTATGATTCCATCCATTTTTCTTTGGAAAAGCATAGACGTTCTTTTTCTTTCCTCCTTTTTTATTGACGGTCGGAATATACCAATCTATTTCATCATCTTTGATTTCTTCACTAGCAGCGATTTCTTTTTCAACATTTTTCCATTCATAATCAAAATCGTTAAATGGCTTTTCTTCGCCATTAATTTTAATAGTAATTTTTCCTTTATTTTCTCCCAAGATGATCCCTCCCTTTGAGTTATTGTTTTATGCTAGCATACAAGCAAAAAAAATGGACAAGACTTTTGTCGTCTTATCCGTAAAGGTTTTCGTGAAATTTCGAGTAATTATTCTTTTATATAATAAGTATTTAACGAAATAGAAGCAGTTATCGGTTGATTGTCACTACTATTCGAAAATTGAACGGATTCAATGCTATAAATACGTTCGTTTTCTTCAATCGATTTTAAAAACGTTGTCAAACTTTGATTGTTTTTTGCTTCTAATTTCAAATCGATACGAAAGGTGTAGATAGGAATGTTTTTATCATTATTTACAGATATATCATTTTCTGTAAATGACATGTCGGAAATAATTGAATCACTCTTCCCTTCGATCGAATGAAGATCGAGAATGATTTCTTCTACCAGTGGATCATCAACTGGAAGCGCTCGTATCTCATCAGTTGTCTGCTCTTGTTGCTTTTCTCTTTCGCTCAGTTTTTCATTTAACATTCGTTCTTCTGATAATTGAAATTGTAAATGTTCGACCGTATCTTTAAGTGGCTGTACCCATTGAAAAAAAATATAAATAACACCAATCGTTAAAATGATAAATAGAAAAACTTGAATCAGTAGTGGCTTTCTATTCATTCGCTTCACCTGTTTTCGTTAATGCACTTCGATTGAGTTGGAGTTGAATAAGAGATTGATAGACTTCTTTTTTATCATCCCCTTGAGTGCTTGATGTGATATCCGTTAAAGACACCTGTTCAAACATAGGTAATGATTTTAATGTTTTTACATATTTCGCCACTGATGGCTTATCATTCGTTTGAATACCAATTACCAATTCCTTTGTCGAATTTAAAGATACTTGCATTATATTTGCACCATTCGGCAATGATTCAGTTATTTGACTGAACAATGTAGTAACCGAAATCGGATATTTCTTAATAATTTCTATCGCTTCTAATTGTTGATTAGTATTTTGGGAGTTCTGCTCAAGGACCGTACGTAGTTCCCGCTCCATCCTTATTTGTTCATCCAAAAGGTCTTGTTTATTGCCTAAATTATAATATTGGTATAATAACCAACTAAATATGGCTGTAAAGAAAGCTATTTGTGTAAGAAAAAACCAAAAGTTCCATATCGACTTTTTCTTTTTCTCTATAAAATTAATCTCTACTAGCATGTTGTCACCTACTTTAATGATAGACCTATACAATCGGCAAAATAAAATGGAGCATTTGCATTCAATAGAGAAGAAGTACACTCCTCATCAATAAGATAAACAGGGATTGTAAAATGGTCTTTTAATTTATAGGTAATTTCCTTTAGGAGTGGATGAGTACCGCTAACTATCATTCGCTTCACATCACTGGATCCTTTTGAAATGTTATAAGTAAAAAACGTGTTGATTCGCTCCATTTGTGAAGCAATTGTTACGTAACTACCTGATACTATGTGTTCCTTGTTTTCTTCCTGTATAATTAGTTCGTCATTTCCTTCATCACTTCTTATGATGTCAACAGGTAGTTCATCGTCTATTCTTGAATGATGTACATATAAAGGAATATGTTTGTAAAAAATCGTAATTTGAATATCATTTCTACTTATTTGGGCAAATAACGTTGGTTCCTCATCGTCGGTCATATGTAAATGATGGGCGAGTCGATAAATAGACAAAAACGATAAATCCGCCACGATCGGTTCAAATTTCAGCTTTCGTAACAGTTCGGAATATTCTTGGACAATCGACTCTCTTGTAGCAATAAAGAGTACTTCTTCTTTAAATTCTTCAGTTTCTCTTAAATCGATTACTTCCAAAACCGGATCGTTAAACGGCAGATGAATGGTTTCGCCAATTTCCATATATAAATGCCCTTTTAATTCTTCTTTAACTACAGAGTTTGGAACAGATACTTTACGAACGATTGCCTGTCCATCTGGGATACAAAAGCTAGCATGCATGGAGCCAATTTTATTTTCTTTTAACCATTTTTTCATCAGTCGGATTAATTCGGATTCATCTTGAATTTTTCCGTCAATAATCAACCCGTGAGGTATAGATTTTTGTTGAAAAGAAAGGATGTTTTTCTTTCTGCCAGTCACAACAAATCTAATCAATTCATCGGTAAAAATAAAATGGATATGTTTCCAACCTGTCATAAACATTCGAGTAGGTCAACTCCCTCAGCTACGATAAAAGATTCATATACCATTGAATAACTGATTCCGAATAATAGACAGTAAATAATGTTCCTAGTGCAATGAATGGCCCAAATGGAATCGCTGACTTTCTATTGTATTGACCAAAGATCATCATCAATAGACCATATAGGGCACCAAAAAAAGAAGAAAAGAAAAAGATAATCATCACTTGTTTTGTCCCTAGCAATAATCCTAATAAAGAAAATAGTTTTACGTCTCCACCACCCATTCCCCCTCGGCTGATAATCATAATTAGAAACAAGACAATAAAACCTATAGCAGCACCAAGTAGAGAATCCCACCAAGGATTTAACGGTTTAACGAAACGAACAATAAGAAATAGAAAAAAGAAAAAGAGTAATAGTTTGTTAGGAATGAGCATATAAGTAATATCTGAAACAGTTAAAATTACTAACAACGAAACAAGAAAAAGAACTTCTACGAATTCAAAACTCCAATGGTATTTTGAAAAACTATAGGCGAATAAAAATCCTGTCAAAAATTCCATAACTGGATAGATGGGAGAAATGTTCGTTTTGCACGTTCGGCACTTCCCTCTTTGAAAAATATAAGAAAGAACGGGAATCAATTCGAATGCATGCAAAAATCTTTTACAAGTCGGACAATGGGATCGTGGGGCAACAATCGATTTACCTATTGGAACTCTTAACCCAACGACGTTAAAAAACGATCCAAAAATCAGACCAGTAATAAAAAATAATATCGTGTAAGCTATCATCATTTGCAAATCTACTCCAGCATTTTGAATTGAGATGATGTATAAAAAAAAGGGCAAGAAGCCCTAATATTCTTTTAAAAATTCTATTTCTTTATCCATTTACTTTTATTAGTCTGAATTACCGTTTAATTCATCTTCAGAAATATCTTCAATTGGACCAGGTTCTAATTTTACAGAATACTTTCCATTCTCTTTTTTCACATAGCTTTGTGTTCCATTATAAGATTCTTCATTATCTGGATTTTTTGGAACGGTAGATAAATATCCGTTATCAACCAATTCCTTTAAGGATATTTCCCAATTATCACCTGCAGTTACTCCTGCTGCTTCAGCTAATTTAGCTGCATTTAATACCATTAGAGCATTAGATTTATGGGCGTCTTGTTTACTATCGTTAATAATACTTCCGATTGCCGGAATGGCGATTGCGGCAACGATTCCTAAAATGACAATTACTGCTAAAAGTTCGATGAGTGTTAGTCCTTTTTCATTTCTACGAATTTGCTTCATCCATTTGACCATGAATACCACCCTTCCAAGATATAGAACTTTTTTACTAGATAATTATTTTTGTTTATAGCCTCTGTGTCCTATATCAAATTATAAGATGGGTTGGATAATTTATCCATAGCGAATTTTGTCTTTTTTTCAAATATTTTGAAAAAATGTTAACATTGGGATCATTATAGATAAAACAATCACTCCGACTAAAATAGCGATGATAAAAATTAAGATCGGCTCGATTAAAGATTTTAATTGATCGGTCGCATGTTGGACTTCCGATTCGTAATAATCGGCGATTTTTTCTAGCATCAAATCAAGCGAGCCGGACTTTTCTCCAACGGAAATCATATTCGAAACAAAAGATGGGAACGCCCAATGATTCTCTAAAGGTTCTGTCATAGACTTTCCTTTTTCCAACGAAATTTTCGACTTATCCAATACTTTGTTGATAACATCGTTGTTCATTACTAACTGTACGATTGAAATTGCTTCAATGATTGGAACGGTTGCACTATATAAAATACTAAGGGTTCGAGTCATACGAGCCATTGCATCTTTAAGTAACAAGCTTCCAAATATAGGTGAACGTAATTTCATAACATCTCTATAATATTTCACTGTTGGAATTTTTCTAGTATTTATAATAATTAAGAGACAAATAGCTATCAGAACAAATAGATAAATCCAGTAATCTTGCAATGCATGACTTAAGGATAATACGATTCGTGTTATGGTAGGAAGTTCTGCATTTAATGAACTGAACATTGAAGTAAATCTTGGTACGATAAAAGTCAACATAAAAATAAAAATAACAATGGTAATAATAAAAAGTATTGTTGGATACGTTAAAGCAGTTTTTACTTTTTGTCTTGTTTCGTACTGTTTTTCATAATAGACAGCCATCCGATCTAATATTTCATCCACTTGCCCACTTGCTTCCCCTACTCGCATCATATTAATAAATAGTGCTGGAAAAATTTTAGGAAATTTTTCTGCTGCTTTTGAAAACGGGTTTCCTTTTCTAATGTCAGTTGAAATCTCAGCTAACGTTTCGGCTAACATCTTACTTTCTGTTTGTTTGGCTAAAATATCCGTGGCATCGCTAATAGAAATACCTGCTTTTATAAGCGTAGAAAATTGGCGAAGAAAAACGACAAAGTGCTTATGCTTCACTTTACGGAGCGTAAGTGATACATCTTTAAATAATATTCCTTGTAGCTCTTCAATGGTTTGAATACTTATTCCATCTCCCTTTAATTTGGTAACTGCATCACTTCGATTTTGCGCATTCACTCGCCCCTTTACACGTTCTCCAAGCCGGTTACGACCTTTATATTGATAAACGGGCATGTTATTTCATCCCTCCCGATAAATATGGAAGTGCCACTTCGGTTGATATTTTTCCTTCATGAACTAATTGTTGTACAGACATCGTTAACGTTTGCATTCCTGCGGCACGACTTGTTTGCATAATGCTATGAATTTGATGGATTTTCTCATTTCTAATTAAGTTTCGAATAGCAGGATTCGAAATTAATACTTCAAAGGCTGCCACACGTCCCTTTCCATCTTTCAACGGAAAAAGTCGTTGAGAAATAATCGCTTGTAAAACAGATGCTAACTGAATGCGAACTTGTCCTTGTTGCTCACCAGGAAATACATCGATAATACGGTCAATCGTTGTAGGTGCATCTGATGTGTGCAGTGTGGCTAACACTAAATGTCCTGTTTCTGCTGCAGTGATGGCAGTTGAAATCGTTTCTAAATCTCTCATTTCGCCAACTAAAATGACATCTGGATCTTGACGTAAACATGCACGAAGTCCATTGGCGAAACTTTTCGTATCAAATCCGACTTCCCGTTGATTGATAATGCATCGCTGATGTCGATGTAAATATTCAATAGGATCTTCTAGTGTTACAATATGTCTTTGTAACGTCCTATTCATTTCATCGATCATCGCTGCTAATGTTGTAGATTTTCCACTACCGGTTGGCCCTGTAACTAAAATTAATCCTTGATGCTGTTGAATAACACTTTTTAAAACGGGTGGTAAGTGTAACTCTTCAAATGTAGGGATTTTTTGTGGAATCACTCGGATGGCTATACAAACGCAAGAGCGTTGATGATAAGCGTTCACACGAAAACGAGAAACTCCTTGTATACTATAAGAGAAGTCTATTTCACCACGTTCTTCAAAGGTGTCCCATAGAAATTCAGGAACTAACACTCGTGCCATCTCTTCTGTATCTCTCGGAAGAAGTGTTTCTTCCCCGATTGGTTCCAGTTTACCGTGCAGCCTCATCATTGGAGTTACACCTACAGTTAAGTGAATATCAGATGCTCCGAGTTCGAACGCTCTTTTTAAATAATTATCTAATCTCTCTTTCACCAATTTTCCCCCTTATATATGACTGATGACTCTCAATACTTCATCGACTGTTGTAACACCGTCCATTGCCTTAAATAATCCATCATCTAATAAAAATTTCATTCCTTTATCTTGACAATATTGATGTAAGGCATCTGTCTTTTGGTTTTCTGAAAGTAAAGATTTAATTTCGGGAGTTAAAACGAGTACCTCATGTATAGCTATTCTCCCTTTAAATCCAGTATGGAAACATCGATTACACCCTTTTCCACGATATAACTTTTCGACTTGCAATCCTCGTTGATGGAATACTTGTTTTTCCATTTCAGTCGGTTTATATGATTCTATACAATCTGTACAAATTTTCCGAACTAGCCTTTGTCCGACAACACCGATTAAGGATGAAATAACTAAATAAGGGGGCAGCCCCATATCTAATAATCGTGGAATGGCTGAAATCGCACTATTTGTATGTAACGTACTTAAAACAAGATGTCCCGTTAATGAAGCACGAATCGCAATTTCTGCTGTCTCTTCATCACGAATTTCACCAATCATGATGATATTTGGATCTTGTCTTAAAATTGAACGTAAACCATTTGCAAATGTTAGACCAATCTGAGGATGAACTTGCACTTGATTAATGCCTTCTAACTCATACTCAACAGGATCTTCAACCGTAATTATATTAACTGTATCTTTATTCAAATGTTGTAACGCTGCGTATAAAGTAGAAGTTTTACCGCTTCCGGTAGGTCCCGTAATTAAAATTAAACCACCCGTGTTGTGAATTAAATGGCGAAATTTATTTAAATTATCATCACTAAAACCAAGTTGTGTGATTTCTTTAAATACATTTTCTAAATCTAGAATACGAATAACAACTTTTTCTCCATGAACAGTCGGTAAAATCGATATTCTCAAGTCCACTTTCGTCTGTTCAACATCAATCTTTATTCTTCCGTCTTGAGGAAGTCTCGTTTCAGTAATGTTTAAGTTTCCTAGTATTTTAATTCTAGCAACGACTGATGGATACATTAACTTAGCAATTACCCTCTCTGTACGTAGCTCTCCGTCGATACGATAGCGAACCGATACGTTATTAGCATGAGGATCAAGATGAATGTCACTTGCTTTCAAATGAATTCCAGCTGCCAAAATTTGATTTACTAACTTAACTGCAGGTGCATCAGACTCACCTTCATTCTCCACAAACACTCCTATTTCTCCCGTCAAATATTCCTCTTTGTCATAAAATTTGTATATGGCATTGATAATTTCTTCTTTTGTAGCGATGACAGGACGAATTTTAAATCCTGTGGACATGGAAAGTTCATCAATTGTAAAATAATCCATCGGATCATTCATAGCCACAGTTAATTCCCGATCTTGTTTTTTAATTGGAAAAACAAGATTTCGCTTCGCATAATCTTTCGAAATATATTTAATTAAATCCGGATCAATCGGAAATCTATGTAATGTAACATGCGGGATTCCTAGCTGAATTTCTAGTACTTCTATGAGCTGGTACTCACTGATAAATTCATTTTCAACAAGTGCATCACCTAGTTTTTGACCTTCTTTTTTATGCTTTAACGTATATGCCAGCTGTTCGTTCGTAATCAATCCTGCTTCTAGTAACAAATCCCCCAAACGCTTTCGATTTTTCATTACCAAATCCCCTTTTAAAAATAAGTAAAATATTCCTTTATTTTCTATTATATAGTAAAATAGTAGTATATTAATATTATTTTCTTCATGAAAAGGGAGAGAAAATGAAAAAAAGATTTGATTCAGGAAATACATTAATCATTGTTTTAATGATATCTACCATTTTATCCATTGGCATTCTCGCAATCTATTCTTTTCTTTTTCAAAATCATTCAACTGAAACTCGCTTATACCACCAACAACAAGTGATACAACTTGCTCAATCGACAATGAACTCCTATATAAAAAATAAAGATACATTTCTTAACAGCGAACTATATACAGGTGGCTCAAAGCCGAATACAGTTACACTACCTGATGAAAGCCAATTATCCTTTTACTCTTATATCATTGATCCAAACGGAATGATAGTAGAAAAAAAACAGCCAATACCTTCTACCTACGAATTTGTTGTAGAAGTGTTTTTTGGAGATGAAAATCACAACAAGAAGAAAGACAGTGGAGAGCGTTTATTTTATACTAAACGGTTGACATTTCATGATGCACTACCTCAAAATTCCGATGTATCGTTAAGAATTGGCAGTGTAGAGAATTGTGATATTTCTCGTTCTACTATCACGATCCATATTCAGCCATCGTACGGGGAATTGGAAGTATTTAAGGCTATTCGTGAGGGTGATACTTATCAAGCTAATTTCTCTCAAACCATAGATGTTTCAATGGTTGGAAATAAAATTATTGATAATGAAAAAAACGAAGCCTCTTTTAAAGTAGATTTAAAAAATGTCAGTCAAGATGTTATTTGTTTACGGGCAAAGGCAGGTTCCAAAACAAGTAGCTGTCAATATCTCGAAACTCCAAATAATATTTGTCAAGGGCTTGTCATTATCATCATTGACGGACAATATATTTACACTCCAATAAAGAATAAAATCGAAACAAGAGGAAAAATGATTATTACATCTGGAGTTGGAAATTATTCTTCAAGCCAAGATATGAAGTATCGAGCCAAGGAAGGAATCGTAATAGAAGAAGGAGTAACGTTGACCATGTCTGCAAAAGGACAAGGCATCATTACTGTGGAGTCAGAAAATGGTGATATCATCATTCATCCATCTACTAAACTTGTTGATCTAGCGAATGGGAATAATAAGGAATACCGCATAAGATTGAATGCACCTCGAGGAATCATCGATATTCGCGGGGCTGAATTTGAATCACAACGGAGCATTTTATTACAAGGAAAATGGATTTACGCTGATGAAGCAAAATTTTTATTAAATAAAAACAAAGAAAATGTTCATTTCGA
Organism: Bacillus sp. JST-5; assembly: GCF_057747715.1. Taxonomy (NCBI): domain Bacteria; kingdom Bacillati; phylum Bacillota; class Bacilli; order Caryophanales; family Bacillaceae; genus Bacillus; species Bacillus sp. JST-5. The sequence continues at coordinate 20,102 of NZ_JBYLHW010000036.1, forward strand.
GTTTGAAGAACAATTACGTGTACCAAAGATGACGGTTGAACTTTCTAAAAATAATGGTAGTGCTACATCCAATCCAAAAGACTCAAATATAATATGCGGAACATTAGCAAAAGGGATGTTAAATAACCTTTCGGACTATGGAATTTGTTCAGCTCCCCAATAACTTTGGGGAGCATCTTAATTTATATTGGTCTTGTCTCAGCCACATTACTTTTCTATGAAACGGAAGGAATGACGAATCTCCTCTTTTCCAGTAATCTTCATCTGTAAGCTAGAAGAGAGAGCCAAATGTTTTCCTTCTTTTAACTCTTTTTCTCCATGCTCAAATAGTCGGATACTATTTATTTCTTTTAATAATAGATTCCCATTTCCATAGGAAAAATTTTCAACGTCGTTACATTGGGATGAATAATAATGTAATGATTGTTGTTCCGAATTTCTTCGTAAAGAAAAGCATTCATTATTTAATGACCGTATGATGATTTCTTCTCCTTGTGTATATTTCAATTCAACAACATTGGATGTCATTTCAAGGACCACCATTTTGGTACGATCGGTATCTCCTTCTTTAATATATTGGTCCAATTTTTCATCGAGGAACGAATCAGCTTGTAATAATACCGTAAAAATCGCTCCAATAATCATAAAAAAGATCGTGATGGCAGCAAGTATTTCAACTAGTGTGATTCCTTTTTCATCCTTAATCACTCATTCCACCCCACAGTGACGACAATCAAGCGTGGCAAAAGATTTGTTCCATTTTGTAATTGGGCAACCCCGGTAATTGCAATTGGTGCTTTCGGTAAATGAGGAGATGAATGAAGGTCAGTATCAAAAACTTCAACACTATATTCATCAATTTTTAATTTCTTTTGAATCGATCCGACAGTCGGAACTGTTTCCATAGACGCAATCTCGTCTAAGGTATCATTTAAAACATCATTAGCAATAACAATTGCCTGTTCACGTATTTTCTCTTTTTGATCAAATAATTGAATATTGCCTGTCAATTGTAGAATGAGAATGATTAAAAGTGAAAAGATCGTGATGGAAGCTAATATTTCTATAAGTGTAAATCCTTTCTGATTCCTCATTCGAAAACTCCCCTGTCAACAATTTCTACTAGATCCTTATAAATAAACATCCAAGTAGACGACTACTTGGATTAACTTCCATATTGCGCAACTTTATTTCTGCCGACTTGTTTTGCACCGGTATATAATGCACGGTCTGCATATCTGATTAATGATAAATGGTCATCCGTATCATCCGGTGCGGCTGACACGCCAATGGATGCCGTTATTCTTACCGTTAATCTTCTTCTAACTTCCGCCAAATCATCATATAATACAAATTCACGTTCTGCGATGGTGGAACGAATATGTTCAGCAAGTTGAAATGCCTCTTTTTTGGAGTAATTCGGTAATAACAGGGCGAATTCTTCTCCTCCATATCTTGCTAATGTACCTTTATTAGCAAGAATGGATGTCAATAGTTGAGCAAATTGAGCTAAAATTTGATTTCCACTTTCATGACCATATGTATCTTTGATCTTTTTAAAATGATCAATATCAATTAAAATAAGCGCAAGTTTGTCCAATTTTTTAAGTTCTAATTGATCAAATTGCCTTTCTAATTCCGAAGAAAAATAACGATAATTATATAAATTAGTTAACACGCAACGTTCGCTTTCCAATTTCGTTTTTTCATAATGCCTTGCATTTTCTAAAGCAATCGCAAAATAGGAACATAATATTTCAACGATCATTAACATATAATTGGCAAAGTCTTTTTTATTTTTGGATGCTAATAATAAAACACCACTTACCTCCTTATCTTTCATGATTGGTACACATAAAATGCTTTCCACATCCTCTGGCATATACCCGTGGACAATATGTACCCACTCATCTTTCGAATGGAATAATACTGCCTTTTTCGTTTCCCACACAAGGCCAGAAATGCCTTCTTTTCTTTTCATCGGTTCAATTTGTAAATCTACTTGTTTTCCATTCTCATAACATTTGATGACCTCTAACGTGTCATCATTAACCGCATCTAAAACGTATAAATAATCGACTGGCAACATTTTTGAAAGCCGATCGATAAAGACATCCAACACTTCATTTCGATTGAGCCGCTCTGTCATTTGACGACCAATTTCCACAGCCTTTTTCAAATAATAATTGATTTTTTCAGTAGAATTATAGGTTTTTAAAATATAAGAAATACATAAATAAGGAAGTCCTAATATAATTACACTATATAATCCCATGGAGTTATATAAATAAAAAAGCGAGATGCTAATCGGAAAGACTACAATGATAGAAACAACTTCCCAAATTAAATCACGAGTGAAAATAGTTGGTTTCTTATTATGTACCCACTTAGTTATCATCATGAGCAATAATTGATTCAAGATGAAGTTGACGATTAAATAAACGGCTAAAAGACTTAATGAATAAAAATTGTTAATTTCATAGTTTTCATGTGTTCCTCCTAGACCATAGAATACAAGTGCACTTCCAATGGACATAAAGAGAAACATAATCGAGTTTAGTGGTAATCGATATAAATCATTTTTATTAACGCCTAAATTCCACAAAAGAACGATGACAGATAGTTGAAGCACTAAAATTTCAACTGCTAAACCAAATTCTAAAAAAATAACAAGCGAAATCCACTGAACAAAATAAATGGGAATGCCGTTAATAACTATTGGTATAGAGGAAGAGATAAGAACTAAAAGTGCAAAACATATAACATCTGGAATTCTTCCTTCTATTAAAGGTGGAGAAATGATGAATGAAAAAATGATGGAAATCGGAAAAACAACCGCCCATATAATCCATATCGTATATCTTTTTGCTTTTCCAACATTCATCCATCCTTCCCCCCTTTTTTGATTCATTTTATCCGAACACAAAATATTCAGAAAATTAAATGTAAAAATTATAAATGCAATATAACAAGGTGGAGTCATACCTCCTCCACCTCAAAAGTGAATTTTTGGAAGATGATTCTATTTTATCAAAAAACACGACATTTGTCACAGGTATGATTTGATTCTTTTTTCCTATTTTTTATTTTTTAAATATTTTCTCACATTGGAAATAAAATATAATGATCCAGTAACGACAAGGAGATCTCCATTTGTTAAATTTTTGATGGAACCATCTAAATACTCTTTCCAATCTATTACTAATCGTTTTTCCTTTGAATTCGATTTTTCATATAATTTGTCCGCTTTCGATGCGCGTGGCATATCTATTTCTGTAAATGCGATAGATTCAGCGTACTCATCTAGTTTTCGAATCATTTCTACTATATTTTTATCGTCTAAAGCGGTAAATAGAAAATGAATTTTTCTATCTGGATAGTGATGTATAATCGTCTCTAACAAGCGTTCTATTCCTTCTGGATTATGGGCTCCATCTACAATCACTAATGGATGTTCATTAAGTACTTCAAATCTGCCTGGCCAGTACATGGATTGGATTCCGTTTCGAATATGTTCTTCTTCGATGAGAAAGGCAAAAAAAGTTTTCAAATAAACGGCTGCCATAACGGCTAAACTAGCATTTTCCGTTTGATGTTTCCCTTTCATCGTTGTTATTAAGTCATGATATGTTACAAATAACGATTGAAAAGAGAATTGCTCGCCTTCTTGAGTCGGTTTATAGTTTTGAATGGCAAAATGATCACCTAAAACAAATAAACGAGATTTTTTTTCAAGCGCAGTTGCTATAATCACTTCTAATGCTTCTTCGTTGTTTGTACCAGTGATGACCGGAACACCATTTTTAATGATACCTGCTTTTTCCTTCGCAATTTCCTGTAAGGTTGATCCTAATATATTCGTATGATCATACCCTACATTCGTGATAATGGAAAGCATCGGATGAATAACATTCGTTGAATCGAATCGTCCACCTAAACCAACCTCAAAAATAACGACATCTACTGGTTGCATCATTCCAAAATAGTAAATCGCCATCGTTGTGATGATTTCAAATTCTGTCGGTCCACCTAATTCTGTTTTTTCCAATTCATCCGCCAGTGGCTTTATCTTATTAGCTGCAATAAGAATATCCTCATCTGAAATAGGACGACCATTAATACTAATCCGCTCATTAAACGTTTCAATATAGGGAGATGTAAAAGTCCCAACCATATACTCTGCTTCTTGTAAAATTGAGCGTAAAAACGAAGTTGTCGATCCTTTTCCGTTTGTCCCACCTATATGAATGGATCGAATATTTCTTTCAGGATGTCCCAATTGTTCTAACATCCATTCCATACGTTTTAGTCCTGGTTTCATTCCTAAACGCAACCGACTGTGAATCCAATGTAATGCTTCATTGTAAGTTTGAAACATTGTGCGTCCCCCATTTCTCTGTTCATAAGATGGGCTGTCCAAAATCGAAATTCGGACAGCCACACTCCTAATCTTCGGCAATTATAATTTAAACCGAAGAATTTTGATTTTTCAATGGAAAAGCAAGGTGGAAATCCCTTGCTTGAAAAGATAATTAAATATTTTTTAATTCCTTAATTCTTTCTTGAATAATTGCTTGTTTTTGTAAATAATCTTTTTCTTTTGCTCGTTCTTCTTCTACGACTTTTTCAGGTGCTTTTTTCACAAATTGTTCATTGCTTAATTTTTTCTGTACACGTTCGACTTCGCTGTTGATTTTCTTCAATTCATTTTCTAAACGAGCAATCTCTTCTTCGATATTGATTAATCCTTCTAGTGGGAGGATAATTTCTGCACCAGATATAACGGCTGTCATCGCTTTTCCTTCTGAGCTTGCATCAAGAGAAATCGTTAATGTTTCTGGGTTGCAGAAACGCTCAATATAAGATTGGTTTTCTGTTAATACTTTCAACACTTCTTCATTTTGCGGCTTCACCATCATTTTAATCTTTTTACTCATAGGTGTTTGTACTTCGGCACGAATGTTTCGAACGGCACGAATCACTTCCATAAGTAGTTTCATATTTTGTGAAGCTTTCTCATTTGTTAAACTTGGATCAACTGTTGGCCAAGCAGCAACAGTAATGGATTCTCCTTGATGAGGGAGATTTTGCCAAATTTCTTCTGTAATAAATGGCATAAATGGATGCAACAATCTCATTGTTTGATCAAGGACATAAGCTAAAACAGAGCGAGTTGTCTTCTTCGCTTCTTCGTCCTCTCCGTATAATGGAAGTTTCGCCATTTCAATGTACCAGTCGCATAAATCATCCCAGATAAAGTTATAAAGCGCACGGCCAACTTCACCAAATTCATATTTGTCCGCTAGCTTCGTAACCGTTTCAATCGTTTCATTTAATCTCGTTAAAATCCATTCATCTGCAACAGATTTTTTACCTGATAAATCAATTTCTTCGTATGTTAATCCGCCCATATTCATTAAAGCAAATCTTGATGCATTCCAAATTTTATTAGCAAAGTTCCATACAGACTCCACTTTTTCCATACTAAAGCGTAAATCTTGACCAGGTGAACTTCCTGTTGCTAAGAAATAACGTAAGGAATCGGCACCATATTGTTCGATAACATCCATTGGGTCAACGCCGTTTCCAAGTGATTTACTCATTTTTCTTCCTTCTGCATCACGAACCAACCCGTGAATTAATACATCTTTAAACGGACGTTTTCCGGTAAACTCTAATCCTTGGAAAATCATTCGGGATACCCAGAAGAAAATAATATCGTATCCAGTCACTAATACATTTGTTGGATAGTAGCGTTGATAATCTTTCGCTTGGGTATCAGGCCATCCCATCGTTGAAAACGGCCAAAGTGCTGAACTAAACCATGTGTCTAGTACGTCTTCATCTTGAACCCAATTTTCAATATCTTTTGGTGGTTCATGATCAACATAAACTTCCCCAGTTTCTTTATGGTACCAAGCTGGAATTCGATGTCCCCACCATAATTGGCGAGAAATACACCAATCTCTTATATTTTCCATCCAATGTAAATACGTTTTTTCAAAACGCTCAGGAACAAATTGAACTTTATCATTTGTCTTTTGTAACTCAATTGCTTTTTCAGCAAGCGGCTTCATTTTAACGAACCATTGGGTAGATAAATATGGCTCAACAACTGCACCGCTTCGTTCCGAATGACCGACAGAGTGAACATGGTCTTCAATTTTAATTAAATATCCTTGCTCCTTTAGATCATTCACGATTTGTTTTCTACATTCGAAACGATCTAAGCCTTGATATTTCCCAGCTTTCTCATTCATCGTTCCGTCTTCGTTCATAACTAATATTCTTTCTAAGTTATGACGGTTTCCGATTTCAAAATCGTTCGGGTCATGAGCTGGTGTGATTTTTACTGCCCCAGATCCGAATTCCATATCTACATAATCATCAGCAATAATTGGAATTTCACGACCAACGATCGGTAATTTCACTGTTTTCCCAATTAAATGTTTATAACGTTCATCTTCTGGATAAACAGCTACAGCCACGTCACCAAGCATTGTTTCCGGACGAGTAGTTGCGATTTGAATATAACCAGAACCATCTGTTAAAGGATATTGAATATGGTAAAAAGCACCTTTTACATCTTTGTAAATAACTTCAATATCAGATAAAGCTGTTTTTGTCACAGGATCCCAGTTAATAATATATTCCCCACGATAAATGAGACCTTTTTTATAAAGGGATACAAACACTTCACGTACAGCTTTTGATAGGCCTTCATCTAATGTAAATCGTTCCCGGCTATAATCAAGTCCTAAACCAAGTTTTGCCCATTGTGAACGAATGTGTCCGGCATATTCTTGTTTCCATTTCCAAGTTTCTTCAACGAATGCCTCTCTACCTAAATCGAAACGAGTTTTCCCTTCGTTACGAAGTTTTTCCTCAACTTTTGCTTGCGTAGCGATTCCTGCATGGTCCATTCCAGGTAACCATAATACATCGTAACCTTGCATTCGTTTCATTCTCGTTAAAATATCTTGTAACGTCGTATCCCAAGCATGACCTAAATGAAGCTTTCCTGTAACGTTTGGTGGAGGGATAACAATCGTAAATGGTTCTTTATCAGGATCACTTGTAGCTTCAAAAAATTTTCCGTTCACCCACCAATCATATCTTCCTTCTTCTACTGATTTCGGATCATATTTTGTCGGCATTTTTAATTGTTCCGTTTCCATCATCATATCCTCCTTTTTTCTGCAAATCGAGTAGGAGGGAGCGATTAACTCCCGTCCTCTCACACCACCGTACGTACGGTTCCGTATACGGCGGTTCAATTAAGATAATTGACGCAAGTCTTTATAACTTCCGTGAATAGCTGTTCTCTTTATGCCAGTGGTCACTCCACCCTCCAAGAGGTCT